>JAKQWJ010000093.1 GCA_029562045.1 Spirochaetota bacterium
CCTGCTGTATTCCCCCAAAGAAAGGCCGCTCCGCAGATACTCTTTTACATGCCGGGATTTTTCCGCTTCGGTAAACCGTGTCATAGCTTGCTCCTCGTCCAATGCTGGAGCAAAACTACTACACCCTGACTCAACGGCAAAAGGTGGGGTTTATTTGACGGTTACGACAAGAATGTCCCGGTCGCTTTCTCCTCTGGAAAACTTCCCTGCGACCATCGCTGCGTAATAGAAATATCAGACCATCTCCTATTTATCGCAGCTCATGTTTTTAAGTAGATTTTTCTTTTCAAGTATTTCCTGATACGGTACTTCAACTTGAATCCGCACTGGTTGTTTCTCAGGTAGACAGGTATTTCACTATTGTTTTACTCCCGCTTATCCGGCCCCCTTCACGTTACCCGGAACGGGACGAGACAAGCTCCAGATTTTTGACGGAGGACCGGGCCAGATCCGTCATGGCGCTCCGGAGAGTGCGGGCCATGTCCTGCAGATCCCCGTAGGCGTCCTTGACCTCCATGGACAGGGTTTTCAGGTCCACCAGGGCCGTGGTTATCTGGGTCCCGCCGGAGGACAGCTCGCTGAAAGTCCCGATGAGTTCCGACATGGTGTCGGCGAACCCGCCGACCTCCGCCGCGATGCTGCGGATCATCGCGTCGGTTTCGGTGGAGCGCCGGGTCGTGACGGTGATGCCTTCGATGATGCCTTTCAGGGTCTGGGAAATGCTCCGGGAGTTGTCCCGGGTCGCGTCGGAAAGGCGTCTTATTTCATCCGCCACCACGGCAAAGCCCTTTCCCGCGTCCCCGGCGTGAGCCGCCTCGATGGCGGCGTTCATGGAAAGGAGGTTGGTGTTCGACGCCACACCTTCGATCAGCTCGATGGTGTCGGCGATGGCGTCCACCGATTTCGCGATGGCCTGGACGGCGCGGATCGTCTCCTCCATGGATTCCTGTCCCCGGGAGGTGTTTTCCACCAGGGACTGTATCGATTCCCTTTTCTTCTGCGATACCTGGGAGGTGGAGCCGATGGAAGCCACCATCTCTTCGATGGCGGCGGAGGACTCCTCGATGGAAGCGGACTGGTTGCCGATCCGGGCGTTCAGGTCTTCCACCAGACCGCTGATTTTTTCGATAAAGGAAAGGGCTCCCTCTATCTGGTCGTTCAGGCTCCGGTTGAAATCGCCGATCCGTCTCTGCTCTTCCCCGAGAATGTCCAGAATGAAATGATGGCAGTTCTCCGCCTTGTTGAGTCCGTTGAAGACAGCCAGGGTCATACCGTCACAGCTGCCATACCCGCAGGATCCGCAATTGTAAAAATGCCTTTCCTCGAACTTCCGCATGCTCTCGTGGATCCTCCGGGCCTCGTCTTGTGTCGGAGTTTTTAGCTTGTTGTTGGCCGCCAGGTTCCGGTATCTGCGGGCGTAGAGGTCTTTTCTCCAGTAACGGGACAGGACCTTCCCGATTCCGGCGCGGCTGAAGAAAGAGAAGAACCGGGACCGGGGCCTGTACCGGGCCATCATGTCCGCCCGCCGCGTCTCGATGGGGTGCTCCAGCTCGTCGGGGGACTTGTCCTGGTTCAGCGTGCCCGGCCCGCCGTTGCAGCCCTTCTCGCAGTTCAGACAGTCCACCAGAAGGGGGTTTATCCCCTTCGCCACGGAATCCGCCAGTCTGTCCAGGTAGGGGTAGATGGAATGAGGCCCCTCGATCTTCCGGGTCCGCAGAACGATCCCCGGCGCCTCCCTTTCGGCGGTGCGCATGAGCCCCCCGGGGGAGGAGAACAGGACCGCCCGCTCCGCCGGGGGGTTGGCGAAGTCCTGTTCCGGATACCCGGCCAGATTGATTTTCTTTTCCTTCAGATGGGCGTCGATGGACGCCAGGGTGACGTTGAAGTCCCCGATGCCGATGTCGTCGAACTCCCGCCTTTTCGCCAGGCAGGGGGACAGGACCGCGAAGAGATGGTTCCGAAAGGCGGGATAGTACTCCCGGATCATCTTCATCGTGTGGGCCATGGGGCTGTCCGCCGGGGCCAGATAGGGCAGAAGTTCGGGGCGGTAAATTTCCATATACGAGACCAGCGCGGGACAGGGCTGGGCGATGACCAGTTTGGGCTCGTTTTCCCTGATGTGGTTCACGTAGGATTTTACGGTCAGCTCCGCGCCGAAGCTGACATCGAAGACCGCGTCGACGCCCAGAGACTTCAGGTAGCCGTTGAGCCGCAGATACGAATCGGGGTAACTGGAGACCACCGCGGGCGCGGCGATGGCGACGATCTTCTCCTTCCGGCGGAGGGCCTCGAAAAAAGCCTCGGCGTCATCGACGCGGAGCCGGGCGCCGTGGGTGCAGGCCTCGATGCAGCTGCCGCAGCCGATGCACAGATCGTGGTTGATCACCACCGCGTCCCCCCGGGCGTTCATGCAGTACTTCACCGGGCAGGCTTCTATGCAGGCAAAACAGTTGACGCATTTTTCTTCGTCGACTTTGATGACCGGGGCAAGGCTGGATGTTTTCATACCGCATTAGATAGCACGATCTTTGTAAAAGAACAATAATTGTCGGCCGGACGACCGTTTTTCCCGGAACTTTCCGCACCCCCGCCCCGAAGCCGGGTCAGGGCGCCTTCACCACCACCCTCTCGTCCCCGGAGCGGCGCACCCAGCCGTCCTGCTCGAACTTGTTCAGAAGGGGAATCATGTACTTCCGGGACAAGCCCAGGATGTCCCTGGCGGCGGGGATGGAGAAGCGGTCCCCGGGTTTTTTCCCTTTCAGAAGGGCGGCCAGAAGATCCCGGTAGGTTTCGGCGGAATAAAAGATATCCCCCTCCCCCAGAGAAACCATCCGCCCCGTCCGGCAGAGAAGGCGGATCTCCTCCCGGGGCGCGGGCCCTCCCTCCTTGGACGGTTCCCAGCCGTTCTTCCCCGACCGGCGCACGGCTTCGATAAGGGCCGCCGCCCGGGGGGGCAGGGAATCGCCCTTTCCCGGGAGGACATGGGTTCCGCCGCTTTCCTCGAGCTTGCCCTGGCGGGTGAAATGCCGCAGGAGGACCCGGAGCGCCTCGTCGGGGAACCCCTTCAGGGCTGATCGAAGCTCCGCGGGCGTGGCGCCGCCGGGCTTTTCCGCCGCCGCCAGGGCGGCCCTTTCGCCGGCGGCCAGGAAATTCCGGTCGAAAAGCCAGCCGTCCACCGTCACCACGCTTTCGTCCGCGGGCGCCGCCCTGCCGCCCTCCTGTCCGGCCCCGCCGCCCGGCGGCGGCCTGAGGCCCGCCGACCCGGGGCCTCCATCCTCCGGCGCACCCCGGTCCCCCGGGGCCGCCCCGGGGGACCGCTCCCCGGCGGGAGCGGAAAAACCCCGCATGGCCGCCTCCACCCGCCGGGGGGAGGGGACGCCCCCGGACCGGGCGGCCAGGGCTGAGAAGCGCCGCCGGGCGGCGGCGTCGGTCCTGTCGAACCAGAGAGCGGAGCCGTGACCCAGGATGTCGCTTCCCCCGTGGCGGATCACCAGGAACCGCATCCCCGGCAGGAAGGCTCCGGGTTCGTCGATGACAACCCGGGCGGCGGGCCCGCCCCCGATGAGGTGGATCTTCCCCAGCCGATGGGCGGAGGCGAAGGCGATCTCCGCCTCGCCGTGATTTCGGACCTCCTGAAAGTCCTCCATGAGCGCCAGGAACTCCTCCGCCCGACGCACCGGGGCCCCCGGCGCCGCCAGGCAGTCCCCCCTTGCCGGGTTGGTTTTGGGCTGGGGCAGATTCAGGGCGGTCCGCGTCCCGGGCTCCACCCTGGGCGCCGGGTCGTTGTAGGCATGGAGGCCCCGGACCCGGACGGTTTCCCCCCCGGGGAAGATCCGCAGGTCCTCCCCGGCCTTAAGCGGCCCGCCGGCCAGGCTCCCCGCCACCACCAGGCCCGTCCCCTTCAGGCTGAAAACCCGGTCCACATAGAGGTACGGAAACCCTTCCCTCCTCCGGGGCGGAACCGACGCCAGGATTTGAACGATCCTGTCCTTCAGGTCCCGGATCCCTTCCATTTTGAGGGCCGACACGAAGGAGGGGGCCATGTCCCGGCCGAAGATGGCCGCGCAGCGGGCCCTGACATCCTCCCCCACCTCCGCTGTCCGGGAAGGGCCGACGATGTCGGTCTTGGTCACCACGGGGAGGACCATGGGGACCCGCAGGGCCCGGAGGACCGTGGCATGGGTCTCCGACTGGGCCATCCAGCCGTCGTCGGCGGCCACCACCAGCAGGGCCAGATCCAGGCTCCAGGCCCCGGCCACCATGTTGCGGATGAAGCGTTCGTGGCCGGGGACATCGATGACCCCCACGGGCCGGCCGTCCCGGTCCATGAAGAAGGTGAAGCCCAGATCGGTGGTCATGCCCCGGAGCTTTTCCTCCGGAAGGCGGTCCGGGTTGACCCCCGTCAGCTTTTCGATGAGGAGACTTTTTCCGTGGTCCACATGCCCGGCGGTCCCGACGATGGGCATCCTAGGTGAGCTCCACGCCCAGAACGGCGGCCAGGGCGGCGCGGATGTATCCGGGGTCTTCGCGGATCATGGTGACCAGGGCCAGCCTGACCCGCCCGTCCTCCACCGTGGCGATGATGGGCACCTCCTGCCTGCGGAAAGCCTCCAGGATATCTTCCGGCTCCCGGGGGTCGCCGATTTCGATGGCCAGGGAGGGGAAGATCTCGTCCGGCGCGCTTCCCCCGCCCACGGCGGCGGGGGCGTCCACGATCCGGGCCAGTTCCCGGGGGATCCCCCGGAGGATCCGCCGGCCGAAACGGCGCAGTTCCTCCAGAGGCATGTCCTGCGCCTCCGCCACGATGCCGAGGGTGGGGGCGTTGAGCTTGGCCACCAGGGTCTCTTCCAGAAGGGAGTAGACGGTTTTTCCCGGCCGGAAGGCCCGAAGGAGCGGATGCTCCGCCGCCCGGCGTAGCAGTTCTTCCCGCCCGACGATGAAGCCCGCCTGGGGCCCCCCCAGCACCTTGTCCCCGGAGAAGCAGACCAGGTGGGCCCCGTCGGTCAGGTGCTTCTTCACCGGGGTCTCTCCCGGCACCCTTTCCAGCGTGACCCCCGAACCCTGGTCCACCGCCAGAACCACCCCTCCGGGAAGACTCCGGGCCAGCTCGGCCACCGAAGGCTTGGATGTGAAGCCCCGGACCCTGAAATTCGAGGTGTGCACCACCAGGACCATGGCGGTTTCCCCGGTGATCGCGTCGGTGTAATCCTTCAGGGTGGTGATGTTGGTGGTTCCCACCTCCACCAGACGGGCCCCGGAGAGGGCGAGGATCTCCGGGATCCGGAAGCCTCCGCCGATCTGGACCTGCTCACCCCGGGAAACCACGACCTCCCGGCCCGCCGCCAGAGCCGTGAGCATCAGCAGCACCGCGGCGGCGTTGTTGTTGACCACCAGGGCCGCCTCGGCCCCGGTCAGGGCCTGCAGGATGTCGGGAATGAGGCCGCTGCGCCTTCCCCTTTTACCGGTGGAAAGGTCCAGTTCGATGTTGGAATAGCCGGTGTTCAGGTCCCTGACGGCATCCCAGACCTCCCGGCCGATGGGGCAGCGGCCCATGTTGGTGTGCAGGACCACCCCCGTGGCGTTGATCACCCTGCGGATCCTGCGGCGGGCGGTCCGGGCGCAGACGGTATCGATCCTGCCGATCACCGCCGCCGCGTCCGGGGGCGCCTCGCCCCGGGCGAAGGAGGCGCGCAGTTCCTCCAGCACCGCCGACACGTGCACCGCCGTCAGCGGCCGGCCGATTACGGGAAACCAGCGGGCTATTTCCTCCCGCTCCAGCAATTTCCCCACCTGTGGAATCGAAGAGTACGGATTCTCCATGATACGGAAGTGGCAGGAATCGAACCTGCCGCCGTGCAATTACGGCCGACGGTTTTGAAGACCGCGGGAACCACCAGATCCCATCAGCTTCCCGATTCCTTCATCATAGGACGCATATCCTTCCCCTGTCAATGTTTTCGACATCCCGGGCCTTTCTATGGCCCGGGCCTTTCCCTGGCCCGAGCCTTTCCATGGCCCGGGCCTTTCCATGGCCCGGACATCCCGGTTCCGGCGGGTTGACGAAAGGGGACGGGCCCGTTATCGTTCCGCCATGGGGGAACCGTGACCGACCGAAACAGGATAAGACTGACCCGGATGGCCGCCGCCGCGGGGTGAGCGGCGAAAAGGGGCCCTGGGGCCCTGGCGCAGGTTCTGCGCCCGCTGGCCGGGTATTTCCCGGTTTCCGACTATCCCGGTCTTCTCATCGGCGCCGACGAAGGGGACGATGCCGCGGTATTTCAGATCGGGCCCTACAAGGCCCTGATCCTGACGGCGGACTTCTTCACTCCCATCGTGGACGACCCCGCCGACTTCGGCGCCGTGGCCGCCGCCAACGCCATGAGCGATGTCTACGCCATGGGCGGGGAGGTCCTCATGGCCCTGAACCTCTGCGCCTTCCCCCTGGCATTTCCCGACGAGGTCATCACCGCCATCCTCAGGGGAGGGGCGGAAAAGGTCCGGGAAGCCGGAGGCATCCTGGCGGGAGGGCACACCGTCAACGACGAGGAGCCCAAATACGGCCTGGCCGTTCTGGGCATCGTGCACCCGGACCGGCTTTTCACCAAGGCGGGGGCCCGGCCCGGGGATCTTCTTTTTCTGACCAAACCCCTGGGCACCGGGACCGTCGCCACCGCGGCCAAGTATGACGCCGCCTCCCCCGCCGATGTGGAGGCCGCCACCCGTTCCATGAGAACCTTGAACCGGGCGGCCTGCGCGGTTTTCCGCGAATCCGGCATCCGCAGCTGCACCGACATAACCGGGTTTTCCCTTTTGGGTCATGGCATGGAACTGGCCGAGAAGAGCGGGGTCCGCCTGTATCTGCGCCGGGAGTCCATCCCCTTTCTCCCGGGAACGACGGGATACGCCGGGGAGGGACTTTTCCCCGGCGGGGCAATCCGGAACCGGGAGTTTTACGGCCCTCAGGTCATCTTCAACGAAGAGATCCCGGAAAAAATCCGGGGTCTTCTCTTTGCGCCGGAAACCTCCGGAGGCCTTTTGGCCGCCGTCCCCCCGGAAAAAGCGGACGAGGTCCGGAAGGGCCTCAGAGAGGCGGGCATTCCCTGCGCCGAAATCGGATGGGTGGAATCCGGGTCCGGCATCATGGTGCAATAGCGGCGCGGAATTTATCGGGAATTTTCACCGGCCGCCGGATTCGGTAATCGAAGGCCACCATGCCGGTATGCCCCGTGGCCACGACGACCCCGTCGGACTCCCGGCGGACCCGGTACTCCAGCCGGAAACGGCTGCTCCCCAGGTCCGCCGCCCGGACCCCCACCTCCAGGGAGTCCCGCAGAAACACCTCCGCCTTGAAGTCCACGTGGGCTTCGTTCATGATGAGCCCCACACCCCCGATGTCCGCCTCGGAGAAACCCAGTGATTCCAGATACAGCATCCGGGCATCGTGGAACAGAAGCAGAAACCTGTCGTTTCCCATGTGCCCGCCGTAATTGATGTCCCCCACCCGGACGGAGAAGCGGGCGGTGAAATCGAAACCGTCATTCATTTTTTTCCCCCTCTCCGAAAAAAATCCGGGGCCGATGGTGATAGCTGAACCCCGACTCCACGATGCCGCCCGCTCCCGGCCTCAGGACGGTTTTCCGGGAACCCGTGTCGGGCACCCGGAACTCCCTGTTGCCGAAAAGGATGGTGACTCCCGGGAAGATCATGTCCTCCGCCACCAGGATGCTCTTCCGTGCCGGCTCCAGGCGCTCCCGGAGTCTCGGGATCTCCCGGCGCAGGCCCGCCACCTCCACTCCCAGGCGGTTGGCCGAGGCCCGGAGCTGGTTCCGCGCCGCTTCCACCTTGTCCCCCCCCCGGCCCTCCAGCACGGCCTTCTCGAACTGATCCAGGCTCTTTTCCACCTTGTCCAGTTCCTCCATTTTCGCGTCCAGACTTTTCTGGGCCTCCCGGTAGGCGGTCAGCAGGTTCGGGGCGGTTCCCACAGCCACATAGGTGGGGGTTTCGTAGACACTGCCGAGCTTCTTGCACCAGAAACTGCCTCCCACCAGGGCGCTTCCGGCGATGACCTCGGACCTGCGGCCCGAGAGAAGGCAGTTCTTCCAGACCGTGATCTGGGAGTGCATGATGGCCTCCTCGACGAAGAGGTTGCCCCGGCAGACGACCCGGGTATTTTCGATGTATCTGGCGTAAAGGTCCTCCCCGCACTCCAGGCGGGCCTCACCGCTCCCGTTGATCCCCGTTTTCAATAAAATGCTCCCTCCGGCTTTCAAAAAAGCCCGGCCCACGCTTTTTCCCACCTGGATGTCGCCGGCGGCCTCCACGGTGAAACCGTCGGCGATGCCTCCCCGGATCACCACCGTCCCTTCGAAGCGGATGTTCCCGGTCTCGTAATTGACATTCTCCACCGTGACGACGGGTTCGATGACCACCTGCTGTCCCACGAGCTTGGCGTTGCCGTCCCGGGCGGCGAAAATCCGGGTGCCGTCCGGGCTCAGCACCGTGTTCTCCCCTGCCAGAAGTTTGGCTCCCTCCCCGCCGGGCGATGCCGGCGCCAGGTGCCCGGTGACGGTCTTCCCGTCCACCGCTTTCGTGGGGGGCAGGAGACTCGCCAGGAGGTCGTCCTTGTGCTTGTTGTCGATGAAGTTGAGTTCCCGGAGGTCGATGCGCCCGAAATCCATTTCCAGATAGGGTTTGCCCCTGTTGATATTGAAAAGGTAGGCCACCCTCCGGCCCTGCCCGTGAACCGGAGGCGTCCCCCGGGCCACCAGGACCTCCCGGTCGAACTCCCCCCGGGTCAGGATCCTCTCCACGGCGGGGAGGTCGAGCCCGTGGACGATCCCCTGAAGGGCCAGTTCCTCCTCCACATCCTCCATCTGAAGAGGGGCTCCCCCTTTTTTGGGCGGCTCCACCTTTACCCAGGCGGCCATCCCATCCTCCGAAACCCGGACCGTCACCGACGATGAGAGAGCTTCCCCTTCGGGCCACTCCACCAGAGGGGCCGCCTCTCCCGTGGCCGCCTCCGCCGCCTCCCGGAGGACCCGGGCGCTCACCTTGGGCACCCGCAGGAGCCGCATGCGGTTTTCGATCTCCTCGGGGTAAACCCTTCGCCCGGTTCCCGAGGGGGGGAACACCCGCAGGCAGGCCCAGCCCTTCCGGTAGAATAGTTCGAATTTTCCGTCCTGGACAGGTCCTCCTGTCCGGACAGGTCCCCCGGTCCGGGCCGGCCCCCCGGTCCGGGCCGGTTCGTCGGCTCGGGCCGATCCGGCTCGAGACGACTCATCCCTGGGCGGCGCGCCGTCGTCCCGGAATGGGGATTCCCCGTCCGGGGGCTCGGAGTTTCCGGTCATGCCTTCAGTTTATTCAGGGACGGCCGTTTGGGCAAGAAGAAAGTCCCATCCCCCGGATCCTCTCCCCGGGGCTTCAGGCGACAAGGCCGAACAGAAACCCCAGAAAGGTGGAGAGGCCTATGACCAGCGCCACATAGGCGGCGGTTTTCCTGAATCCCAGCTCTGTATGGATAACCACCATGCTGGGGAGGGACAGACTTGGCCCCGCCAGGAGGAGGGCCAGGGCCGGCCCCGTCCCCATCCCGCTCCCCATGAGGCCCTGCACGATGGGGACCTCGGTGAGGGTGGCGAAGTACATGAAGGCTCCGGCGGCGGAAGCGAAAAAATTGGCCCGCAGCGAATCGCCCCCCAGGAGCCCCGCCACCCACGGGGCGGGGATCAGGGCCTCGTGTCCCGGCCTGCCCAGGAGGAATCCCGCCGCCAGAACCCCGCCGAAGAGATAGGGCAGCATCTGCAGGCTCATATCCCGGGTGGCCCCGGCCCAGTCCCGCAGTTCATCCCGGGAGTACCGGAACACCAGACTGTAAGCCAGCAGCGCCCCGAAAGCGGCGGTTATCAGAAATTTGTTCGCATAAATTATGTCCCAGAACGGGACAGTGCCCCGGGATGGCGCCCAGTTGAGAAAAACGAGGATTCCCGTCAGCGACAGGAGGAGAA
>JAKQWJ010000120.1 GCA_029562045.1 Spirochaetota bacterium
ATCTCCGCCTGCAGGGTAAAGCTGCCGGTCTCGGCTCCGGCGGTGAAAAGCCCCTGCTGATCCACACTGCCCCCGGTGGCGGTCCACCGGGCCTGCCCCGTGGGGATCTCTTTCCCGTCGGCATCGTATCCCCGTAGGGAAAAGGCCGCCTGCGATGCAGGGGGGATTTCCGCCCGGCCGGGGAGGATTTCCAGCCTGACGGGCCGGGACTCTTTTTCCATCTGCCGCCGGGCAACCGGGGGCTTTACCAGAAGGGCGGAGCTGTCGGAATCGAGAAAGGAGAGCTGCTGCCCTCCCCGGAGGCCCCGATACCGCCCCTCCCGGTCGTCGTACTCGTCGGCCCAGGCAAAGGAATCCTGCTCCCAGGTCAGGAGCCCCACGCCGTCACGAACAGCCTGGACCAGAACCTCCGGGGAGAGAAGACGGGGAAGGTAGAGGTAGCGGGCGAAGTCTTCCGCAAGCTGCCGGACCGGCACATGGTCCCCCCGCCAGAGGGGGATTCTGTCCAGCTCCATCCGGAGGCGGGTGGCGGAGAAGGCGGTTATCAGGTATTCGTCGGATTTGAGCTTCCGGGATACCCGGGCCGCCAGAGGCTCCGAGCCGGATACCCGCAGGGCCTCCCATTCCATGGGGGCCTGGGGGTTTTTCTGGCCGGGAACCAGGACCCACTGGTAGGTTTCGGGGATCCGGGCGCCGACGGTGGCGTCAGCGCTCTTCAGCTGCTGCTCCGCCTGCTTCACCTGGAAGGGGGAGAGATTCAGCGCCTCCTTCTCGGCGATGATGGAGGACCAGGCCAGATACTTCCGCGCCGCGTCATCCAGGTCCTGCAGGCGGGTTTTGTCCGGGGCCAGAAAGACCAGGCTGTTCCGGTAGATCCGTGGGGAGGAGCCCCGGTTCTCGTGAATCCCCCTGGCCTCTTTTTCCGCGGGGCTCTCCTCTTCCCGGGCGTAGGGAAAGGAGATACCCAGAACCACCAGCCGGGTCTCTCTCTCGTCGGGGATATCCTGCCCCCCCTGGGGGAAGGGGTGAACCCGCCGGAAGTCCCCCTTCTCCCGGAGGGCCTCCCGGACCCGGGTCTCCAGTTCCTGGGCCACCTTGTCGGGGTTCCGCTTCAGCTGTTCCGCCCGGTCTTCAGCGAGCTTGGTCACCGTGGGCTGGGTGGAGTACCAGTAATGGGGCCCGTCCTGGTACAGGTAGGTGGCGGTGGCGGCCAGGCGGCGCAGGGCGTCGCCGAAGAGGGCGGGAGGCTCTCCCGGGATCATGCAGCCCAGCTTGATTCTTCGGTCTTCGATGCCATGGCGGGCCGCGTCGGTGGTGGGGGCGGAGCCGAGAAAAATGGTCCGGGCCACCCGGCGGGTGGCGGAGTACTTGCCCAGATTGGGGACCTCTCCGTCGATCTTTAGAGGAAGAGACCCGGGGCCGTCCACATCCTTCTCGATGATGGGCATCCAGTTGTCCGAGAGGTAGCGGGTCATCTCGAACTGCACCTGGGGGTCGTCGATGGCGATATTGGCGGGAAGGATAAGGGGGTTCCTGTCCCCCTTTTCCCAGAGACAGTGAATGACCGCGGCCATGAGTCGCAGGACTCCCCGGGTCCTTTGAAATTTCAGGAGGCTGGACCAGTCGTTGTAGAGCCGGTCGAAGACCTCGGGATGGATGGGATAGGCCGCCTTGATGCGCTTTTCGTAATCCCCCTGGCGGCACTCCGGCGGGAACTCCTGCTGCTGGGAATTATAGAGATCCATGAAGGCCCGGGCCACGATATCCCGGTCCTTGAAACGGGCATCCTCCGCCAGGGGCTCGAAGAGGCGGCGGCGCACAATTTCGAAGCCTTCCTCCGCCGTGGCGGGCCTCCAGGAAGACTCCACCCGGCCGATGACATTCCGCAGCCGCACCAGGGCCTCCCTCCCCTTCGCCCCCCCCACCTCGGCGTCATCCGCCAGGGTGTGGGGAGAGCCCGTGTCGTCGGAGGCGGGAAGGCTGACCACCAGGAGGCAGTTCTTCGCCAACTTGGCCGATTCGGTCAGGGCCTGGGCGAAACTGAAATGGGTTTCGAAGCTTCCCGCCGGCAGGTCCCCCCCGTCGTGGAGCTGGCGGGCGTAGGCCACCCATTCGTCCACCAGGATAAGGCAGGGACCGTAGCGGTTGAAGAGTTCCCGCAGGGCGTCGCCGGGACTGGTGGCCTTATCGTCGTCGGCGGCTATGCGGCCGAAGGCCTCCCGGCCGCCTAACTGCCAGGCGATCTCCCCCCACAGGGTTTTGACCACCGTGCCGTCCTTCTTCACCACCGGGTTTCCCGGAGAGATCTTGTTCCCCACAAGCACGACCCGGCGGACCCGGGGCACCGCGGAGATCCCCCCCTCCCGCATCAGGTCTTCCACCCCGGGAAGCTCCGTGGGCCTGGTCCCGGAAAAAAGATGGTAGAGGGCCAGCATGGAGTGGGTTTTTCCGCCGCCGAAGTTGGTCTGGAGCTGCACCACCGGATCCCCCTCGCCGGAGCCCAGACGCTTCAGGGCCCCCACGAGAAGGCCCTTGAGACTCTCGGTAAGAAAGGTGCGGCGGAAGAACTCCGCCGGGTCCCGGTATTCGTCGGTCCCCTCCCCCAGATGGACCTGCCAGAGGTCCGCGGCGAACTCCGCCTGCTGGTACCGGCCCGAGGCCACATCCCGGTGGGGAGTCACCACCTCCCGCCAGGGTTTGAGCCCCGCCGCGTCCGCCCGATCAATGACCGAAACGGTGACCTTCCGCTTCTGCTGCCGCACCTGCTCGTCGTAGCGGAGCCGGAGAAGCTCGGTCTTCATTTTTTCCACCTCGGCGGACTGGGGGGCGGAGACGGCGGTGAGCATCCGGAAAACCGAGTCCAGGGCCCGGTAGGCGTCGTCGCTGGAGAAGGCCTCCTGATGAGCCCAGTCGTTCCGGTGGTCCCGCAGTTCGCTGACCAGGCTCCGTTCGGCCCGGCCCAGGGTCTGGTTAAAAACATCGTTCCACTTCACCCACATGAAGTTGAGAAGAGCCTGGGCGTCCCAGGAGGAGATCTTCTTTCCCGCCAGGATCCGGTCCCCTTCGGTGAAGTCCCGGAACACCCCACGGGCCCTCTCCTCGCCGAAGCGGGCCAGGACCTCCCGTTCCACAAAGGGGGCCAGCCCCTCTTTAAGAAGTTCCAGGGACTTTCCCACGCGTTCATGATTGGTCATGGCCATGACGGTACTCTCCTCATGCGCTTAATTGTTTTCAATGGACCTCATCAAAGAGTTCCCCCTCCCGGGGCCCCGCCTCCTTCTCCTGGCCGGCGAGGCGCAGGATTTCGGGCCAGCTCCGGACAAGGCTGTTGTAGGACAGGGCTTCGGCGGCCCGCTTTTTTCGTTCGCAGAGGGTGTAGAGGCGGTAGCAGAGTTCCCGGGCCCTTTCCGCCCGGGGGCCCAGGAGCCCCGCCAGTTGAGCGGCGGCCCCTTCGCCGCCGGATTCCAGCACCCGAACCAGATGGTGCAGGACCTTCCAGTCCGACAGGCGGGGGTCGGCGCCGGGCGTCCATAGGGCATCCAGTTCCCCGGGCCGGAGAAGGCGGACCTTCCCCTTGCCGGAGACGAGGAGACCCGCCTCGGCCATGCCCGCCACGCTGGTGTCCTTGGCCTTGGAGAGGGTCTCGGCCACGCCGAATTCTCCTTCGGCGAAGCCGAACTGCTCGAACCAGGCCAGGGCCCAGCGGCTGTGGGCGTCGAAGTCCCCCTCCTGCTCCGCCAGGTACTCGTCCAGGACCTGGTTGATCAGGGCCAGGGCCTCCCGCACCGGGACCTCCCGGCCGGAGGCGTCGATGACCCGGGCGTAACGGGTGTAGACCCCCATCCCCGGCCCGATGGCCGCCTGGGCCAGGTCCACCGGGGCAATGAAGGCCCCGGAGCCCGAGGGGACAGGCCGGGGCCCCCCCCCGGAAGAGTTCCCCGGGGGAAGGCCCTGGAGGATGCGCAGGGCCGGCGGCAGCTCCTCTTTCAGGGCCTCCACGAACTCCCGCCGGGTTGCCGTGGGAGCCCCGGCCTCCCGCTTCCGGCAGACCAGAACCACGCTGGAGGCCAGGGCGTTGGTTCCCTGGCCGATCATGCGACTCTCATTTTCTGTTCTGATAGGCCATGTTCCGGTGATGGAAAAACCCGCTTCGATGACTGCCCCGAGGAAGGTCTCCCAGCCAGTGCTGGCCGTTCCCCCTTCGGACTCTTTTTCCGCCTGCTTGAAGGCGTAATAAATGGACACGGGAAAAGCGGGATGAGCCTGCCGGGCCAGCTGCCCCATTGCAGCAGTCATCCCATCCAGAAAAAAGGTCTCTGCCTCTTCCTTGCTGCCATGGCGATAAGGTGTTGCCACCAACTCTTCAACCTTGGGGACAGCCAGAGTTGAGAAGAGATCGGTAAACACATTGCGCAAGGAACGGCGCAGCCAAACATAAAAAAAATCCGACAGATCGGCGTATCCGATATTATCGTAATACGGTGGATCGGTGGAAATGATTTTCTTTTCAGAAATTGATTGGGTTGCTGCGTCGGATTGCATCGAAAACCCCGCAGCGCGGTTATCTACCCATTCAAAGGATTTGGCAAAAGCCTTAACGATGCCATCGATGAAAACACTCCATGAACCGGAGCTATTTCCCAGCGGGTTTCCTTCGGCAAAATCCCAAACCATGGGAATTGCCTGGCGGGCAAATAGGTGCCTAGGACATTGTGCATTGGGTTCCCACGCACACAAACTATTGCCCAAATCTGCCTGTTTACTCAAAGCAAAGGCCAAATAAACCGCCACCGCATCGGCATAGGCGGCGGGTCCGGTGCCGTTCCGGGAGAGAGGCCTCCCGTCGGAAAGAGAGGCTTCAGGGTCCGGGGAGGAGGAACCGGAATCGGGGTTTTCCTTGCCCCCCGGGTCCGCCGCCCCGGGATCTTTTCCCCCCCAGCCTTTTTTTGCATCCTCCAGCACCTTCTCCCGGGCCTCCAGAACCAGGTCCGAAAAGGTGGTCAGGGCCACCAGCTGCCGCGGGGTGAAGAGGTCGGCGAAGGTCCTGAATCCATACAGTGGCGGAGAAAACCAACGGGGGTTATCCGGCATTGGCACATCGGATGTCCATTCTGGCCTTGCTTGCCGGGCCATCGCCTCGTGATCTGGATTGGGCGACAGGTATACCCGCCCCCGCTCTCCTTCGGCCACAATGGCCATGAGGCGAGAACCCATGCGGCCCGCCCTGCCTTCCGCCTTGATGTAATCACCGGACATGGGAGTCCCGGACATCACGCAGGCGAAATTGCCGCCCCTGGCAAGTTTCGTCCCCCTTTTCGCCCCTTCCGGATCCCGGGGCTTTCCCACCCGCACGGCAAAATGGTAGGGCCGGGACGACCGGCCGCCATCCCCTTCCGGGTTCCTCTCCTTCACCACCTCCACGAAGGCCTCCTTCCCCTTTT
>JAKQWJ010000125.1 GCA_029562045.1 Spirochaetota bacterium
AGATCAGCGGAATCCGCTCGTCCCCCAGGTAGGAGATGAAGTTGGAGTAGATCTCCATGGAGATGACCTTGTACTGCCCCCCGATGATGAGAGGCCCCCCGATGTCCCCGATGGAGGTGAGGAAAACCATCACCGCCGCCATCAGTATATGGGGATAGATGGCGGGAAGGACGATGGTGAAGAGGGTCTTTCCCGTCCCCGCCCCCATGGAATGTGCGGCTTCCTCCAGGTGCCGGGGGATGGTCTTGAGTCCCGCCACCAGCACCAGCAGGGAATAGGGGATGGTGTGCAGGGTCTGGGTGATCACCAGGCCCAGGAGCCCGTAGATGGGCGGGAAACGGAAGCCCAGGAGCCGCAGGAACCGGGTCAGCACCCCGGTGCGGCCCAGCAGGATGATCAGCGAAAAGCTGGAGATGAAGGCCGGGGTGATGAGGGGGATGGTCAGAAGAGCGAGCCAGACCCCGGTGCCCCGGACCCGGAACTTGGTGATCAGCACCGCCAGCGGCAGGGCCGCCGCAAGGCTGGCCAGCGTGGTCAGGAGGGCCAGCAGAAAGGTGTTTCCCGTGACCCGGAGCATGTAGGGGAAAAAGTCCGCCGGCAGGGGATCGGTGACGCTGAAGACCGAGGCCGCCGAGGTGGCGATGAGGTTGACCACCGGAAAAACCAGAAACACGCCCACGAAGACCGCCGCAGCGGCATAGATGAGCCCCACGTCCCAGGGGATCCCCAGGAGACGGGATGATTTCGTCATCGGCCGGTTCCTCCCATGCCGCCGGGGCGGCCCGGCCTGGGCCGCCCCGGCGGATTCACGGATTTATTTCGTGCGGATGTACTCGCCGAACTTCTTCTGGATCTCCTCCCGGGCCTGGTCGGCCAGCACCGGGTCGGGGATGTAGATCTTCTTGATCTTCGAACTCACCGCCTCCAGGGAGGCGGGGTTGGACGCCGGCAGCACCCCCTTCTTGACGGGGATGTAGAGGTAGGTGGACCCCAGGGTCTGCATCTCGTCGCTGAGGATGAAGTCGATGAACTTCCGCGCCAGAACCGGGTGCTTCGCCCCGGCGACGATCCCCATGGCGTTGTCCGCCACCTGAGCGCCGTCCTCGGGAAAGATGAAGTCCACCGGGTTGCCGTTCTTCCGGGACACCAGAGCCGGCCGGCTCAGGCCCAGAGTGAAGGCGAACTCCCCCTTCTCGGTGAGGGTGTAGATGGCGGAGCTGGAGTTGGAGTAGTAGGACACATTCTTGTTGATCCCGTCCCAGATGTCCCAGACCTTGTCCTTCCCGTACATCTGATAGGTGGCCATGATGACCGTGACGGCGGTGGAGGCCTTCAGCGGGTTGGCGGACATGATGAGCCCCTTGTAGACGGGGCTGGTCAGGTCGCTGAACTTTTTGGGCAGCGGCACCTTGAACTCCTTGACCACCTCCTCGTTGTACATGATGCCGGTGAACATCATGTTGAAGACATGGAAGTAGTTGTCCGGGTCGCTGATGTTGAGCTTCTGCCCGCCGATGTCCAGAACCGGTTCAAAGCCCCGTGCCTTGGGGGCGTAGGGCTGGAGCAGGCCGTTCTTCTTGGCGTAAAGGTAGTTGGCGGTGTCGCCGGAGTGCATGATGTCCGCCTGGGGGTTGCCCTTCTCCGCCTCCAGGCGCTTTATCATCGCCTCGGTCCCGCCGGGATTCACCACATGGACCTTGACACCGGGGTTCTGCTTTTCGAACTCCGCCTTCATCTTGTCAGCGTATTCCGCGAAAATGGTGGAATAGACCACCAGCTCCTTCTCCTGCGCCCCCAGGACCGCCAGGGGCAGAACGAAGAAGGCCGCCAGCCCCACCGCCAGGGCACGAATGGCACATCGTTTCACAGGCACCTCCATAAACAATATCTATATATGATACCAAGACACCGTTCCGAGGGCAAGAAAAATCGCCCCCCTTCTTCGGCGCCGTCTTTTCAGATCGGGGACCTGACGCAGGCTGCTTTTTGTCCCCTCGAGTCCGAAACAATTTTTCTTGACGGAATGACAAACACCCCGTAGGCTGTAGCGACAGGCGACCCAGATGGAGGCACGAGATGAAGGCAGACCGCCCGCATCCTGGTTTTCCGCTGTTTGCGGCTCTGATCCTTTTTCTGGCAGGATGTGACGGGACGGTTCCGCCCTCCCCGTCCCCGGAGCCGCTGCGGATCTCCTTCATTTCAGTTACTGCAGACACCGACGAGAAGGGTGGCACCCACGACAGCAGTGAGATCCGCAGCGTGGATCTGGGCGATTATGTCCGGGAGGTTCTGATCAGTGACGACGGGTCGGATCCCTGGAACGGCATCGATGATTTCCAATGGTCGCAGGACGGACGGAAGATCGCCTTCATCACAAGTCCGCACGTCCAGGGGCCGGGATGTTTTCAGAACCAGATCCGCCTTCTGAGCTTCGACGGCGATTCGCCAGGCAAACCCGTCGTAAAGATCGTAATGAATAATAGAATTGAAAAATTGTGCTGGTCACCCGACGGGCGGCACATCATCTATCGATGGGCCCCAGATTCCGCAGGCGCCAACGGAACGATCAGTCGTATGGACATCAGTATGGACATCAATGATGGAAATCCATCAGATCTGACTGACAACGGCAGTGACAATACCGATCCCTGCTGGTCGCCCGTTGGAGACAGGATCGCCTTCGTCTCGGAGCGGAACGGCGACAGGGATATCTGGGTCATGGATGCCGACGGATCGGACCAGACCAACCTGACAAAGGGCAGTGGATACAATTCCAGTCCCCGATGGTCGCCCGACGGAGGGAAGATCGCCTTCGTCTCGTATCGGAACGGCAGCTGTGATGTCTGGATCATGAACCCCGACGGGGGAGGTCAGACCAGACTGACAGAAAG
>JAKQWJ010000127.1 GCA_029562045.1 Spirochaetota bacterium
TCTGGTGGAGAACGGTTTCACCGGGCGCCCGGACATGGTGCAGGCCGCCAAGGGGGGTGTGGAAGCCTTCGCGGCGGGGATCATTCGCTCCGATACGGAACTCATCCTGGCTCTGGATCCCTCCGGCGCCCCGGCGATGAGCAGCTCACCGGTGGAAATTCTTCCCGAAGAAGCGGACGGCCTCCGGAAACTGGTCGCGGGGCGGAGCACCGAACTGGTGTCCCCCGATCTGGGAGGCAAGCCCAGGGTGGCCCGGGGGTTTTATTTCGAGCCCTTCGACTGGTACTTCCTGCTGACGGAAGAGAAAAGCGTCTTCTACGGCGATGTGGACCGCATCGCCCGGCAGACGGTCTACATCCTGGCGGGGGCGGCCCTTCTGGCGGTGGCCATGCTTCTGGTTTTCGCCAATGTCCTCACCCGGCCCATCGGACGGGTGGTGGGGGCCATGAACGGGATCATCTCCTCCAGCGACCTCTCCGCCCGGGTGGCGGTGGAATACCAGGACGAAACGGGACGGCTGGCCCACACCTTCAACATCATGATCGGGGAACTGGAGAGGGCCTACAAACAGATCAAGCGTTACGCCTTCGACGCGGTTCTGGCCCAGAAAAAGGAGCAGCGGATCCGCCACATTTTCCAGAAGTACGTTCCCAAGGATCTGATCGATAAGTTCTTCGCCGCTCCGGAGTCGATGCTGGTGGGGGACAACCGGGTCCTGGCGGTGCTGTTCTCCGACATCCGCAGCTTCACCACCATCTCCGAGGCCATGGCCCCGGACGAACTGGTCAATTCCCTGAACCGCTACTTCAGCGGCCAGGTGGACATCATCATGAATCGCAACGGCATCGTGGACAAGTACATCGGTGACGCCATCATGGCCTTCTGGGGGGCTCCGGTGCAGCACGACGACGACGCGCTGCAGTCCGTTCTGGCGGGGCTGGAGATGATGGACGCCGTCACGGTGTTCAACGCCGGCCAGGCGGCCCTGGGGAAACCGGAGTTCCGCATCGGCATCGGCATCAACTACGGTGTGGTGACGGTGGGCAACATCGGCTGCGACCGGAAGATGGACTACACCGTCATCGGGGACATGGTCAACCTGGCCTCCCGGATGGAAGGCCTCACCAAGATCTACCGGGTGGGGCTGCTGATCTCTGAAACCATCCATGCCGAGGTGGACGGGCGCATCCCCACCCGGCTTCTGGACACAGTGGCGGTGAAGGGGAAGACCCGGGGGGTCAGGATCCATACGGTGAAAAGGAGTCTCACCCCGGAAGAGGAGAAGGGCTGGGCCCTGCACAACCGGGGAATGGAGCTGTACTACGACCGGTCCTTCGACGAGGCGGCGGCGATGTTCGAGGAAACCCTCCGTGTCCTGCCGGGGGACTTCAACGCGGAGATGCTCCTGCGGCGATGCCGGGACTACCGGCGGAATCCGCCCCCGCCGGATTGGGACGGCGTGGAAGTCATGGAAACGAAATAGGGGACGGTGTTTCAATGAAAGAGACACCCGCCGAAAAGAAATCCCGAATCCGGAAGGTCCTTCCGGCGGCGAACCTGCCGGCCCTGTTCCTTCTCCTTCTTTTTTTTCCGGCCAGTACCGCTCTGCCGGCGGAGGCGCAGAAAGGTCTGTCCGTAGCGGTCTTCGTCCATGCCGACCCGGGGGAGGGTGAAGCCTCCACGGCATACCTGGAGCATCTCTCCGGCGCTCTGGCGGCGAGGCTGGCAGGGGAAGGGTTCCGGGTTCTCCCCCGGGGTGGCGGGTCCTCTTCCCCGGCGTTCGCGGCGGGGGATGCGGGAAGCGGGGCCGCGGTTCTGACCGCGGCCCGGGCGCTGCAGGCCGATGCCGCCGCCGTGGGGTCCTGCGCCATTCAGGGCCGGCGGCTCTTCATCAGGATAAAGCTCTACGATGTGCGGACGGGCAAACTGGAGGCCGCGGCCATGGAGTACGGGCTCACCGGCCTGTCGGGTTACAACCTGGTGGAGGAAATGGTGGACCGTCTGGGTCCTGAGATGGCGAACTACCGGGAGTCCTACGATCCCGACGAACCCCTCACCGACGAGGTCATGGCGGGGCTGCTCCTCCATTCCCCCGACGAGGGCATGGAAGTGGCCTACGAAAGCGGCGCCCCCTTCGGCAGGGTGGAGGACGGGACCATCCGGCCGCCCTATGTGCCGTTCCGGGTGGGATCCTCCATCGATCTCATTAAAAGCAAGCCGGGCCACCACCCGGAGGTGGAGACGGTTACAGTGACCGGGGGCATCAACGAGGTGAACCTCCGGCCCCTGGCGCGGAAATTCCGCCACGAAACCAGCCTGTACTGGTCCAACGGCCAGAGCCTGGGGGCGGGGGCGGGTTACCGGTACTACCCCTATCCTGATTACCTGTTCATCGGGGCGGATTACCAGTTTTTCGCCCAGCACGATTTCAAGGCGGGAAGCAGCCCGGTGCTGCACAACGATCTGTCTCTGGCGGCGGGGGCCTACCTCTTCGGGGCACACACGTCCCGGGTCAGACTGGGACTGTCCGGCGGACTGGGGGTGGTGACCACCTCCTTCACCCGCCCGGACCTCCCGGTTTACACCGATTATTACATCAACTACTTCAGCGCGTTTGTGGACCTCAACTACAGGCCCTGGTCCTTTTTTCTCCACATGGCGGGCAGGATATCCCTGGGCTGGGGAAACAACATTCTGGGGCGGAAGCAGATGTCGGAAAAGATCGGACCGCCTGTGAGCCTGGGGGTCAGAAAAAAATGGTGAATGGCGCCTTGCGAAAAATCCTTGGGGTCTGGGCCGTTTTCATCGCGGCGGCGGCGGGGAGCCTTCTTTTCCCGGGCTGCGCGGATTTTTTCGCCATGTCGGCCTTCCCGTCGTATCTGCCGGGTATGGAGAAAACCGTGAATATCCGCAGCCGCATTCCCTGGGAAAAAGGTTCGGTTTTTTCGGACATCTGGCTGCGGGCCGTCACTAGCGGGTCCGGGAAGCGCTTCCTGGTGATGGGCGGCAATTTCGATAATTCCGGTGTTCAGAACGGATTCTTTCTGGTCTTTTCCCGGGACTTGAAGCACCGGGGGGGGCCGGTGACCAGCGAAGACGTTTACGGGGCGGGGAATGTTTACCGTATCGGCAATGCCGCGGGCCCCGCTCCCGGATCCGGATCGGATTCGATTCTGCTGGCCTTCGATGCTCCGCCCAATTCTCTGGTTGCCTACGACGTCGCATCCGGGACCGTGCAACCGTATGCGGATATTTTCGGCCTGGGGACCCACTGGAACCTGAACAACCCGGGGATCGTCAACCCCGTCACCGGTGACGCGTATTATTTCCAGCAGAGCGGTATGACGGCGGTGGAAATAAAAGCCATATCAGGCATGGCCGCGCACACACCCTATACCAGAGACGCCTTCGCCACTCCCCTGGGCGAGACCCTGGAGGTTTTTCTGGGGGTGGCGCCGACACCGGACCGCTCGGGAGCGGTTCTGTTTTTCAAAGGCTTCCCCAGCGGGAAAATCTTCGCCTCCGCCCCCATTGCGCTTTCCGGTCCGCTGGCCGGGGGGGCCCTGATCACCACGGACGATACCCCCTTTCCCGTGGTCGGCGGTGTTCAATACCCGGAAAACGTCTTTGCCGCCCCGGGAGGTCTGGTCGTGGAAAGGGACGGCTATTGGCGTTTCCTCCGCACCACCGGAGGCCGTGTGGAAGGGCCGAAAAAAGAAGAGTGGGACAGGTATTCCTGGACCTTCGCCCCCGAGGGGGACCTGTACTATATTCTGGACAGGGAAAGCCTGCAGCTGTCCAGTGTGAGGACCTGGTGGTGAGTATGAAAAAGTCCACCTTTCCCCGATGCGCCGCCCTTCTGCTTTTCCTTCTCCTCGCCGCCGCGGCGGGCGCCCAGGGGGGGAAAAGCGCCGTGACGTCGGGCACCCGGGATGGGGAAGCCTCCGGGGGGGCGGGGGGGCGGGTCGAAAGGGACCCCGCGCAGACTCCGGTTCAGGCCGCAGAGCCGTCCCCGCCGGCGGGTCCCGAAGCCCCCATCCCGCCCCGAAAAATCCTGCTGTTTTACCGGGGCGGAACTGGTACGACGGATCTTCGGGAGAAAGTTCTCCTCCGGGAGACCCTCCTGGTGTCCCTGCGGGGAGTCAGGGCCGACTGCTTCATTCTGGAGGCCGACCCTCTCGCGGGGCCGGACTCGGACGACGATAAATCGAGCCTGGCCCGGAGGGGGGCCTGTGACGGCTGGCTTTCCGTGCGGGTATCGGATGCCCCCGCCGGGAGGCTTCGGGGGGAGTACACCCTGTACGATTCCGTGAGCCTCTCCTATGCGGCGCGGGGCGCCTTCGAGGCGGAAAAGCCGG
>JAKQWJ010000143.1 GCA_029562045.1 Spirochaetota bacterium
GGGAGGCATGCGGTTCCGGCGCGGGGGCCCGGGGACACGTGCGGCCCAGGAGGCTCCCCCGGGGAGGCATGCGGTTCCGGCACCCCTCCCCTGAATCCCGGCCGAAAAAGACGCTACCGCTATTGGCATTTTAACCATCAAACCGTATATTGACGCTACATGTGGAGTGGTATAATATGGGACCCCTGTTCCTTCGAAGGGACAGGCCGTACTGGGGGGGGAAAATGAAAATCGAACGCAGGTTCACAGAGGCGGGGAAGGACCCGTACCGGGGCATATCCTGGGAAAAACGGGTGTCGCAGATCAAGGACCCCGACGGAAAGGTCATTTTTCAGCGGGACGGGGTCATGGTGCCCGCCGCCTGGTCCCAGATCGCCACGGACATCATGGCCCAGAAGTACTTCCGCCGCGCCGGGGTCCCCGGCGGGGACGGGAAAAACGGCGGCGAGTCCGACGCCCGGCAGGTTTTTCACCGGCTGGCCCACACCTGGAGGGTCTGGGGGGAGCGGTCCGGCTATTTCGACACTCCCGACGACGCCCAGGCCTTCTACGACGAGACCCTGCGGATGCTGGCGGACCAGATGGCGGCCCCCAACTCGCCCCAGTGGTTCAACACCGGCCTCTTCGAGGCCTACGGCATCGAGGGCCCCCCCCAGGGCCATTACTACGTGGACCCCGAAACCGGAGAGGTCACCCGGTCCCTGAGCGCCTACGCCCGGCCCCAGCCCCATGCCTGCTTCATCCTGGACGTGGAGGACGACCTGGTCAACGAGGGGGGCATCATGGACCTGGTGGGCCGGGAAGCCCGGCTTTTCAAGTACGGCTCCGGGACGGGGAGCAATTTTTCCAGGCTCCGGGGGGAGAACGAGCCCCTCAGCGGAGGCGGGGTCTCCTCGGGGCTCCTGTCCTTTCTGAAGATCGCCGACCGCTCCGCATCGGCCATTAAGAGCGGCGGCACCACCCGTCGGGCGGCGAAGATGGTCACCCTGGACGCGGACCACCCGGACATCCTCATCTACACCCTCTGGAAGGCCCGGGAGGAGCACAAGGTGGCCTCCATGGCTGCCGGGAGCGCCGCCATACGCCGTCACGCCAGGGAGGTGGCCCGGACGGTGGCGGAGTCCGCTGAGGGGGGAGAGGCCCGGTTCGACCCCATGAAGAACCCCGCCCTGGGCGACGCCCTGACCGCGGCCCTGCGGGACGGGGTCCCTTCGTCTTACCTCTACCAGTATGTGCGGCTCCTGCGCCAGGGGGTGGATCCGGGAGAGCCGGCCCAGTACACCACCGACTGGACCGACGAGGCCTACAACACCGTCAGCGGCCAGGCCTCCAACAATTCCGTCAGGATCACCGATCGCTTCATGCAGGCGGTCCTGAACGACGAGGACTGGGACCTGCGGGCCCGCACCGACGGCCGGGTCATGAAGACCATCAAGGCCCGGAAGCTCTGGGACGACATCGCCCTGAGCGCCTGGCAGTGCGCCGACCCGGGGCTGCAGTTCCACTCCACCATCAACGACTGGCACACCTGCGCCGCCGACGGGGAGATCCGGGCCTCCAACCCCTGCTCGGAGTACATGTTCCTGGACGACACCGCCTGCAACCTGGCCTCCCTGAACCTGATGGCCTTCTACGACCAGGAAAAGGAAATTTTCCGCATCGACGATTTCCTCCACGCGGTGCGGCTCTGGACTCTTATCCTGGAGATAAGCGTCGTCATGGCCCAGTTCCCCAGCAAGGCCATCGCCCGGAAAAGCTACGACTACCGGACCCTGGGGCTGGGCTACGCCAACCTGGGCTCCCTGCTGATGGTCATGGGCCTGCCCTACTCGTCGGAGGAGGGGCGGGGGGTCGCCGCGGCCCTGACGGCCCTGCTCACCGGGGAGTCCTACGCCATGTCCGCCCTCATCGCCCGGGACAAGGGGCCCTTCGCCCGCTACGAGGCCAACAGGGAGCACATGCTGCGGGTCATCCGGAACCACCGGCGGGCGGCCTGGCGGGCCCCGGAGGAGGAGTACGAGGGGCTGGCCATCCCGCCCCGGGGGATAGACCCGGAGAAGTGCCCCCCCTACCTTCTGGAAGCCGCCCGGGACTCCTGGGACAGGGCCCTGGAGCTGGGGGAGCGGCACGGTTTCCGGAACGCCCAGGTGACCGCCATCGCCCCCACGGGCACCATCGGGCTGGTCATGGACTGCGACACCACGGGGATCGAACCGGATTTCGCCCTGGTGAAGCACAAAAAGCTCGCCGGGGGAGGGTCCTTCAAGATCATCAACCGGTCCATCCCGCCGGCCCTGAAAAAACTGGGCTACCCCGACGGGGAGATCCGGGAGATGGAGGCCCACTGCGTCGGCCGCGGCCGCCTGCCCGAGGCGGGCGCGATAGGGGTGAAGAGCCTGATGGCCAGGGGTTTCGGCAAAAAGGAGATCGAGGCGATAAACGGGGCGCTCCCCGGCGCCTTTTCCCTGGAGTCCGCCCTGAACCCCTCTCTCTTCGCCCCGGATTTTCTGGAAAAAAAGCTGGGCCTTTCCCGGGATGCCTGGGCCGCCCCGGGTTTCAGCCTGCTCCGGGCCCTGGGGTTTACCCTCCGGGATATCGCCGAGGCGGAAGTCCACGTCTGCGGGACCCTGGGGCTGGAGGGGGCCCCCTTCCTGAGGCCCGAACATCTTCCTGTTTTCGACACCGCCAACCCCTCGGGCAGGACCTCCACCCGGTCCATCCCCTGGGAGGCCCACATCGACA
>JAKQWJ010000201.1 GCA_029562045.1 Spirochaetota bacterium
CCAGGAGATTGAGAAGAAATGGACGCAGGCCCTACGGGACTGGGGAATCATATATTCTCAATTAACTATATACTTTGAGGAGAGGCTCAGGAAATACCTGTGAAGCTGAATGGGGATTTACACAGTTTACTTGACAGACTCTAAACGACAATTGATTCCGCCGGAGAAAATACATCGGCGATTCTGTGATTTTTGTCGAATAAAGTCTTCGTTTTCATCGTGTTTCTTTAATATTTGCTATGTGCCGTGACCTTTTTGCATCACGAACCATTCGCTCATTTTAGGGTTTAATTATGATAAATTCAAGGAAAAACTGATGAGTGGCCATCACTTTTCTGCTTCGACGAAGTGCGCCTCACCTCTCTCCATGCCTTGATAATTCCCGTTTGACTCTTTAGAGTTGAATCTTATGGAAGCAGTCATCATCCTTGCCGGCGGGTCCGGCACCCGGCTCTGGCCCGCCTCCACCCGGGCGCGGCCGAAACAGTTTCTGGCCCCTGGGCGGGAACTTTCCTTCCTGCAGGAGAGCGTCGAGAGGGGGCTGGCGGCGGGCCCGGGGGCGGAGATCGTCGTGGTGACCCACCGGGATTACGTCGGCGAGACGGTGTCCCAGCTGGCCCGGTACGCCGCCTCGGGGGCGGAGGTGACGATCCTGCCGGAGCCGGCGGGGCGGAACACGGCCCCGGCCATCGCCCTGGCGGCGGCGTATCTGGGGGGAAGGCTGGACGGGTCGGCCCGGGCCCTGGTCCTGTCGGCGGACCATCTGATCCACCCGCAGGAGCTTTTTACGGCCGCCGCCGGGAAGGCTGACGAGCTGGCGGCCCGGGGCTGCATCACCGTGTTCGGGATACCCCCCACGGAGCCCCACACCGGTTACGGCTATATCCAGGCGGGGGAGGCGGAGGGGCCGGGTTTCCGGGTCCGGGCCTTCCGGGAGAAGCCCGACGCCGCCACCGCTTCCCGCTACATCGCCGCGGGGGGCCATTTCTGGAACTCGGGAATGTTCCTCTTTTCGCTGCGGGTCATGGAGGAAGAACTGGCGGCCCACGCCCCGGAGATCGCCGGGCCCTTCCGCCGTCTGGGTCGGGCCGCCGCAGCGCCGCCGAAGGTCACCGACCTGAAGCCCGTCGCTGCCGGGGCAACACTCCCCGGAACCGCTGCAGCGCCCCCCGGAGCCGCGGGCCTGAAACCCGGAGCTGCAGCGCCCCCCGGAGCCGCGGGCCTGAACCCCGACGCCGCCGGGGCGGAAGCGGGCGGGAGGATGGAGCGGGGCGTACGGATCTGGGGGGAGGGCGACGCCGTCCGGGACCTGTACGAAAAACTTCCCTCCATTTCCATCGACTACGCCGTCATGGAGAAGTCCCGGCGGGCGGCCATGGTCCCGGCGGATTTCTCCTGGACCGATCTGGGCAGTTGGGACGAGGCGGCCCGACTGCTCCCCGACGAAGCCCCCCGGGTCCTGTCGGTGGAGTCCGAAAACTGCAGCGTCTTCTCCGACCTTCCCGTGGCGCTCTGCGGCGTGAAGGACCTGGTGGTGGTGATCCGGAACGGACACGCGCTGGTGCTCAAAAAGGGCTCCTCCCAGCTGGTCCGGGACGCGGCCCGGGAAATGGACCCCTAGAGGGCGGCGGTGAAAGGCATGACCCTGGCGGCGGCCCTTCTTCTGGCCGCCGCCGGCTCCCTGGCGGCCCAGGCTCTTCCCCTGGGGCTCACTCTGGGGGAAGCCTTCGAACGGTTCGGGGTTCCCGAGGATGTGACGGTCGTCCGGGGGGACGAGCCCTCCCAGGACGACGTGGTCTTCCGCTACCGGGACGGACTCTCACTTTTCTGGTACCGCGGCCGGGTCTGGCAGGTGCGGTTCGACAGCGGCTACCCCGGGTCGATCCGGGGCATCTCCATGGGGGCTTCCCGGAGCGAGATCGCGGCGGTCCTGGGAAAACCCTTTTACGCGGAGGACGACTGGATGCTCTATCACTTCGCGGGGAACGGTTACCCCATCCGGCTGCGCCTTTTTTTCTCCGGGGAGGGTCTTCATGACGCCTACCTGTACCGGGGGGACTACTGATGATTTTTCTCGTTCTCACCGGGGCGGACCACGGGGAAAACCTGGAGGATGTCCGTCGTTATCGGGAACATATCGACG
>JAKQWJ010000237.1 GCA_029562045.1 Spirochaetota bacterium
AGTTCGGGACGCCGGGGGGCGGACCTGCGTTTTGCTCCCGCCGTTCAGACCATCTACCCCCTTTATTACACCTACTACGATAAAAACCCTCTGGGAACGGTGGAAATAGCGAACACCGAGGACTCCCCTATCCGGAACATCAGGGTGAGTCTGTCGGTGCCCCAGTTCATGGAGAGGCCCAGTATCAGCGGCGAGTTCGACCGAATTCCCCCGGGGGGACGGGTGGTCGCACCCCTGACGGCGGTCTTCATCAACACCATCTTCAATGTCACCGAGGGGCTGAAGGTGGCGGGGGAGCTGAAGGTAGACTACGAATATCTGGGTCGGGCTCTGACGGAGACCCTCCCCCTCACCCTGACGGTGCAGAACCGCAATGCCATGACCTGGGACGACGACCGGAAGGCCGCTGCCTTCATCAGCGCGAACCACCCCCTGGTGAAGGGCTACGCCAAAAACCTGGCCGCCACGATCCGGTCGGACACGCTGACCGCATTTACCAACGAGTTCCGCATCGCCATGGGTCTTTTCACCATGCTGGAGCAGTACGGGATGCAGTACATCCCCGACAGCTCATCCCCCTTCGCGGTTCTCTCGGAGCAGCCCGAAGCGGTGGACCAGGTCCAGTTCCCGGTGGAGACCCTGAACTTCAAGGCCGGGGACTGCGACGACCTGTCGGTTCTCTACGCGGCGCTCCTCGAGGCCGCGGGGGTGGAGACGGCGCTGATAACCATTCCGGGCCACATATATGTGGCCTTCAACCTGGGCATTTCGGAAAAGAAGGCCGAGAGTCTTTTTCCCGACACGGGGGACATGATCGAGCAGGGCGGGACCATGTGGATTCCGGTGGAGATAACCCTGGTGGGCCAGGGCTTTACCCGGGCCTGGCAGACCGGAGCCCAGGAGTGGCGGGGGGCCACCCAAAACCGGCGGGAAGCGTTCATCCCCGTGCGGGAGGCCTGGAAGACCTACACCCCGGCGGAGACGGCCCTGCAGGCGGCGCTTTTTCTGCCCGACCCCAAGGAGGTTCTTCCCCCGTACCGGAAGGAGCTGTCGCGGTATATCGACAGGCGGCTGGGGGAGCTGGTGGGTCAGATATCCGGCGAGATCCGGCAGACCGGGGGGAGCGCCCGGTCCTACAACAGGCTGGGAGTGGTCTACGCCAAGTACGGGCGCCTGGCCGAGGCGGAGTCCCAGTTCCGCCGGGCGGTGTCCCGGGAGCCCTACATTCCGGCCCTGATAAATCTGGGGAATGTCCTGTTCCTGAAGGCTGATTACCCCGGCGCCCGGGACCTCTACGCCCGGGCCCTGGCGGAGAGGCCCGACAACGCCTCGGCCCTTCTGGGCTACATAAAGGCAAATTACGAACTGGAGCGGTACAGGGAGGTGGACGAGTCCCTGAAGCGTCTGCAGGCCCTGGACCCCGCGGCGGCGGGGTCGGTGTCCTATATGTCCGGCTCATCCGGCGGGGCCCGGGCCTCGGCGGTGGCGGAAAGAACCGTGGGAGGGTGGATTGAATGAAAAGGAAGTTAATTCTCCGCGCCCCATTGGCGGCGGCAATCGTTCTGGCGGCCGCCGCCGTCTCCTGTATGGGGGCGACGGAGCTGATGGATGGGCTGGAAACCAGCGTCAAGATGGCCAATCACAAATACCTGGTGGTGACTTCCCTGACCCCGACGCCGGCGGAGCAGAATGCCGTTCCCAACGCGGACCCGGTGATCCAGTTCGACCGGGACATCGCCCAAGAGTCGCTGGGGGGGAATATTCAAATCGAAGTCGAGGGCGGCACGGTTTTCACCTCGTGGGTCAACAACTACGACAAGGCCACCCGCACCCTGACGATCCAGCTCACCGAACCTTTCGAAGGACAGAAGACATACACCATCAGACTGCTGTCGGGACTCCGGGGGGCCGACGGATCCCGGCTCCAGAAGCCCGAAAGCTGGTCCTTCAAGACGACGCAAATGACCACAGGCACTTTCTGGTTCGGAGAAAAGAACGATCAGACGAATCCGCTGCAGTACGCGAATATCGCACTACAGAGCCGGACGGTACCGGGGATTTCAGGACAATTGGGGACCCGCGTCCCGGTATACCTGACGGTGAAGAAAAAGACCCCAGGCAGCGTATGGGATTACCATCTGACGGATGATGAAAATGCCGCGAAAAATCCGGCATCAATCCCGGGTGGAGAATGGATCCGTGGAACTCAAACGGAGTTTCTGACCGCATGGGATTTCCCCGACGAAGGCCCGAACACTCTCCACCTTCTCATATGGGAACAGGGTGCGGATAAGCCCATGACCGTCTCCCGCACCATAATCGTGGACCGGGCGCCGCCCCCTCCACCGGTTTCCGTGGGATCCAAAAATGGGAAATACCGTGACTTGTCGGTGGAGAATCTGGTCACCTTGACCTGGAAGCCCGGAGCGGGGGACGGAATCAGCATTTTCCGGTTTGCCGTGGACTCTGAGCCGGAAGGGGAGGGACTCTCCGCAACCAGCTTCCAGACATTTCTGACCGATGGTGCGCACACATTCAATGTCCAGGAAAGGGACCAGGCGGGCAACTGGTCCCAAACGGCCGCATACAGCATACGGGTTACGCCGGCAATTCCCTACAACGGAGAGGCGAATGTTCCGTACAGATTTTCGAGCAAGAATCCTCTTATCTGGCGGGAAGGACACTATGCGATTGATTATACTGTGCTATTTTCGGTGAATCAGGTTGAATGGACCCCCGTCTATTCCGGCCCCGAAAATGGCTTTTTCGGTCCCCTCATTCTGAGCAAGTCGACGAGATACTATTGGAAGATCCAGTGGACGATGAAGGGTGGAGGGGTTGAAGAAAGCGATATTTTCTCCTTTAGCACGGGATCCATATGAAATGGTTCTCATTCACAGGTGGAACTGGAGTCAGCGAGATCGGGGGGTTCGGCCTTTCCTTCCCCGGACAGGGTTGGGAAAAAAGGGAAGGCGTTATGAATGAACCCCATACCGCCGTCCCGGCGACGCTTCCCCCGGCGGCGGCCTCTCTCCTGCGGGATCTTCGATCTGTGTTGTTATTTCCTGTTTTCGGGCTATGATTAAAAGCAGGGGAGGCTGCTCCATGAAAAAGAAAGTTTTTTTCGGTTCTGTCATTTTCGTCGCGGCGCTGGTCGTTTCCGCCGGGGTTTTCGCCGCCGACTTCGAGCTGGTGTACAAGATGGGTAAGGTGGAAACCCGGAAGGGGGACCGGTGGACCGAGGTGGCCTACGGGGACCGGGTCCCCGGGGACGCGCCCATCCGGCTGGCCGCAGGGGCGGTGGCGGAGTTCGACGCCCCGGGGGGAACGGTGGTCTTCTCCAAGCCCGGCACATACAGCCTCGGAGCTGTGGTGGGGGCGGACAGGGGGGCGAAGCCCGCGGCGGTGGCCTCCGTCGTCAACAGGATGAAGAAGATCGGCGGCACGGGCGAACGGGGCCAGGCGGCGGTCATGGGGGTGCGGGCGAAAAGGGCGGACTCCGACTCCGGGGTGGGCTGGGTGCAGGAAGACGACATGCTGGTGGAGGACGCGGCGGCGGCCTACGGCCGGGGAGACTACGCCGGGGCGGTCAAAATCCTGGAGAAGGATGTGGACCCCCAGGACCTGCAGGACAAGGGGGCCTACTGGTACATCCTGGCGGCCAGCAATTACAACCTGGGGAGGAAGGGCCCGGCCATGCGGGTCGTCTCCTCCTTCGAGCCCGAGGCGGGAAGCCGCTACCACGCCGACTTCCTTTTCCTGAAGGGCCTCATCGCCTACGAGGGGCGGGACGCCGCCGGGGCGGCGGAAAGCTTCACCCGGTACACCGAGGCCGCCGGAAACGACGCGGACCGTCAGATGGGATATTTCCTGCTGGGACAGGCGTATCTCCGCCTGGGGGACTACGCCAAAGCGAAGAACGCCCTGCAGCAGGCCATGCAGACCGGGCAGGACGCGGAAATCAAGAGGATCGCCAGGGACCTCATGCCCTGAGAGAGGACTCGTCCCTCAAGCACAATTAACAACCATCCCCCCCCCGCCTCCGGCGGGGGTTTTTTTACCTCTCCAGCACCGCCCGGATCCGCCGAACCCCCGCCGAGGAGGACTGCTCCTTCTGGATAACAAACTTCCCCAGAACCCCGGTGTGCTCCACATGGGGGG
>JAKQWJ010000275.1 GCA_029562045.1 Spirochaetota bacterium
CCTTCGCGGACAACAGCCTGGGGCTCCGGGGCTTCGAGAAGGCCTACGGGTTCACACTGCGGAAAGACCAGCTGGTCCTTCTGTCCTCGGGAAACACCGCCGAGATGCTCAAGGCCCTGGCGGAGGGGACCGACGGGATCAATGTGTCCCTGGTCTACGGCACCGACGGGGCACTGGACAAGCTGGACCTTCTGGTTCTGGCGGACCCGAAGAATGTGCCCCCGGTCTATCTCCCCACGCCGGTCCTCCGGGGTGAGCTGGCCCGTCGGTACCCGGAGCTGGAGGACCTCTTCACCCCCGCCTTCCGCGGCCTGTCCCTGGAAGTGCTGCAGAAGATGAACGCCCAGGTCGCCTTCGACGGCCGTCCGGCGGAGGCCGTAGCCCGGGACTATCTGACCCGGAAGGGGCTGCTGGACCGGTGACCGGGTCCCGGCCGGTCCGCCGCTGGGCCGCCATCGGCGCGGCGGCCCTTCTGCCGGCGGTTTTTCTGTTTCTTCCCTTCCTGGAGGTCCGGCCCAACCGGGTCCTGGCGGGCCGGGCGGTCTTTCTCTTTTCCGTGTCCCCCTCTTTTTTTGTCCTCCTGTGCGGCGTGGCCCTTCTCATGGCCGGATCGGCCCTCTCTGAAAACCGGATCCCCGGGGATAAGCGGAAGGTGGCGGGCCCGTCGCTGCGGGCCTTCCCGGCCCCGGCGGCGGCGGTCCTGCTGGCCGCGGCGGCGGGCTGGGCCGGAAGCGCCCTGGTCCGGGGACCGGGGCTGCCGGCGGCGGGGGGTCCGGGTCTGGGGCCGGCGGGCCGGGTCTCCCTGGGGGCGGGGTTCTGGGCCGCCCTTTTCGTTATGTACTGTCACGGCTATCTCAGCTTCCTGGATCTGAAAGAAAGGCCCCTGCTGCGAAGCCTGGGGTTCTGGCTTGCGCCCGGAGGTCTGGTCCTCCTTTTCGGCCTGGGTGTCCTGGACGACCTCTCCCTGGTCCAGGAGTTTTTCATCCGCCGGGTCGCCTTTTTCCGGGAGCTGCGGCGGCACGGTGCCCTGGCTCTGGGGGCCACTATCCTGGGGACCGCCCTGGGCGTGCCCCTGGGGGTTCTGAGTCACCGGAGGCCGCGGGACGAAAAGATCCTTTTCTTCGGGATCAACCTGGCCCAGACCGTCCCCACCCTCTCCCTGCTGGGCCTCCTGATCCTGCCCCTTGCCCTGCTGCGGCAGAAGCTCCCCGCCCTGGCGGGTCTGGGGGTGGGAGGGACCGGCTGGGCCCCGGCCCTGATCGTCCTCTGTCTCTACGCCCTGCTGCCGGTGGCGGGAAACACCCTGGCGGGCCTGCGGGCCCTGGACCCGGCGGTGGTGGAGGCCGCCCGGGGGATGGGTATGGGGAGGAGCCGGGTATTTTTTGCCGTGGAGCTGCCCCTGGCCCTGCCTGTCGTCCTTTCGGGAATCCGAACCGCCCTGACCCAATCGATGGGTAACGCCATTCTTGCTGGCCTCATCGGAGGCGGGGGGATGGGGGCGATCATTTTTCTGGGTCTCGCCCAGGCGGCCTCCGACCTGGTCCTCCTCGGCGCCCTTCCGGTGGCGATTTCGGCCCTGCTGGCGGACCGGCTCATGCATCGTCTGGAGGACCTCCTCCTGCGGCGCGGCGGGAGGGGACGATGATCCGTATCCGGGGACTCGCCAAGAGTTATGGGGACGTCCCGGCGGTGCAGGACCTGAATCTGGAGATACGGAAGGGGGAACTCTGCGTCCTGCTGGGGCCCTCGGGCTGCGGAAAGTCCACCACCCTGCGGCTCATCAACCGGCTCCTCCCCATGGACTCCGGCCGGGTATGGATCAACGGCCGAGACACGACAGAGGTCCCCCCGGACATACTACGGAGGAGCCTGGGCTATGTGATCCAGAATGTGGGGCTTTTTCCCCATATGACGGTTTTCGACAATATCGCCGTGGTTCCCCGGCTGAAAAAATGGAAAAAAGACCGCATCGCCCGGCGGGTGGAAGAGCTTCTATCCATGACGGGGCTTCCCTTCGATTATGCCCGCCGCTACCCCCGGGAGCTCTCCGGGGGCGAAGCCCAGCGGGTGGGGGTGGCCCGGGCCCTGGCGGCGGAGCCGTCGGTCCTTCTGATGGACGAACCCTTCGGCGCCCTGGACCTCCTGAACCGGCGGCTCTTGCAGAAGGAGTTCCGCGGCCTCCAGCGGAGGCTGGGGATGACGGTCCTCTTCGTGACCCACGATGTGGAGGAGTCCCTGGAACTGGCGGACACCATGGCTGTGATGAACCGGGGACGAATCGTCCAGTGGGGAAGGCCGGAGGACTTTCTGTTCCGGAGCCGGGACCCCTTCATCCCCCGCTTTCTGGGGTCCGATTACGGCCTGAACCTCCTCCGGCTTCGCCCGAAAGAAGAAACCTCCTCCCGGCTCCGGATCCTGAACGAGGCCGGGGAGGTCCTGGGGACTCTGGAGGACGGCGGTTTTTTCCTCGCCTCCGGCGCGGGAGAGTGGGAAAAATGAAGGTCCGACCCTGGCTGGGGACCCTCCTTCTCCTGGCCCTCTTTCTAGTGTCCATCTTCCGCTTCGAACTGCTGGAGGCCCTGCTGCGGCCCCTGGTTCGGACCGGAACCGGGGCGCCCCTCCGGGCGGGTCTGCCCGAACTGGCCCTGCAGCACCTGGTTCTGGTTCTTCTGGCCGGATCCTTTTCGGTCCTCACCGGAGTGGTCCTGGGTTTTCTGGCGGTTCTTTCCCGGGGGCGGGATTTCCGGAATCTCCTGGTGGGCCTTTCGTCCTTCACCGAGACCCTGCCCTCGGTGGCGGTCATCGCCCTGGCGGT
>JAKQWJ010000246.1 GCA_029562045.1 Spirochaetota bacterium
TCAGAAGGAGACCCAGCCCCACCCCGGGGATGAGTCCTCCCAGGAAGAGCTTTCCCACCGAGACTCCGCCGCCGGCTGCCATGGCGAAGATGATCATGTTGTGGCTCGGGGGGATAAGGACCCCCTGACAGGCGCTGGTCACCGTCACCGCCACGGAGAAGTCCGCGTCGTAGCCGTCGTCCACCATCATGGGGATCAGCATGGCCCCGATGGAGGAGACATCCGCCACCGCCGAGCCGCTGATGCCGCCGAAGAACATGGAGGCGATGATGTTTACCTGGGCCAGGCCCCCCCGGACCCAGCCGATGAGGGCGTTGGAGAAGCCCACCAGGCGCCGGGAGATTCCCCCCTGGCTCATGATCTCGCCGCTGAGGATGAAAAAGGGGATTGCCAGGAGGCTGAAGGAACTGACCCCGTTCACCAGGCGCTGCACGATGGACATCAGGGGGATCTTCAGATAGATCGCCGTGACTATCGAGGAAAGAAAGAGGCTGAAGGTGATGGGGAACCTGAAGATCAGGAGCCCGATGAAGGAGCCGATGAGGATTATGGTGCCCATGCGTGGATCAATCATGTCCCCGCTCCTTTTTTTCTGAAGTTCTCGATGTCTCCATAGAGGTGGAGACCCGCGTAGAGGACGATGAAGACCCCGACGATGGGAAGGATCATGTAGTTGATGGAATTGGGAAGATGGGTCGCCGGCAGCCGGCTCCTGGCGCCGTTCAGGGTGAGCCTCCATCCATAGATGACCAGCACCACCCCGATGAAGATCTGCAGGGCGTTTTTGGCCACATCCAGGGACAGGAAGAATTTGGCCCCCAGCTTCCGGGGAAGCAGAGAAATGTTGATATGCAGGTTCTCCTTGACGCCCAGAGCCATGGAGATGAAGGTGAACCAGATGACAATCACCAGGCTCATCTCTTCGGCCCACCGGATTCCGGAGCGGAATCCATAGCGCAACACCACGTTGGTAAAGACGATGACCACCATCGTCACCAGCAGCACCATGGCCAGTCTGAGAACCCAGGAAAAGACCACATCCAGCACGGTTTTGAACCGCTCCATGAGATTACTCCTCCAACCGGGGATAGAGAGCCCAGAGCCGGGACCCGCCTGGGGTCCCGGCCTGTTTTTCGGCCTCCCGAATTATTTTACGGCTCGGATTTTTTCGACCCAGGCCCGCTGCGCGTCGTTGAGCTGGGTCTGGTAGAGCGGGGCCATGGCGGCGGCGAACTCCGCCTGGTCCCGGATCTTGTTGATCTTCGAGCCGGCGGCCTGGACCTTCGCTTCGCTCTTCTTTTCGTACTCCGCCCAGGACTTGATCTGGACCGCCTGGCTCTCTCGGGCGGCCTTCTTGATGATCTCCTGATCTTCCTTGGGAAGTTTATCCATGGTGATCTTGCTGGCGATGATCATCTCGGGAACCCGGGTATGCTCGTCGATGGAGTAGTACTTGGCGACTTCGTGATGGCTGGAGGAATCGTAGGAGGGCCAGTTGTTCTCGGCCCCGTCGATGACCCCGGTCTGCAGGGCGCTGTAGACATCGCCGTAGGCCATGGGGGTCGGGACCGCGCCCAGGGCCTGGACCAGCCCCATCATCAGGGAAGACTCCTGGACCCGGATCTTCATTCCTTTCATGTCGGCAACGGTGTAGATGGGCTTCTTGGTGCTGTAGAAGTTGCGCGCTCCGCTGTCGTAGTAGACCAGACCCACGAAGTTCTTGTCGGCCATGGAGTTGAGGAAATATTCCCCGATCTCGCCGTTCAGGACCTTCCACATGTGCTCCGCGTTACGGTAGAGGTAGGGCATCTGCAGCGCGTTCAGCAGCGGCTGGAAGTCCGAGAGGGGAGAGATGGACACCCGGGTGAAGTCGATGCCGCCGAACTGCACCTGTTCGATGGCGCTCTTCTCGCCGCCCAGCTGACCCTGGGGGTACACCTCGATCTTGATGCGGCCCTTGGTGTACTCGTTTACCCGGCGGGCGAAATCCTCATCCCCCAGAACGGTGGGGTACCCGATGGGCTGGTTGTCCGCCAGACGAAGAACGATGGTCTTCTGGGCGGCGCCGGCCTTCTCCTGCCCTCCCCCCGCGAACGCCGAGGGAGCGAGCAGGGCGGCCGCCAAAAGAATCAAAAACGCTTTCTTCATGGATTCCTCCCTGTGAACGGAAATTTGGTTTCTCCCATAGTATTGACCCCGGGCCGGAGGAAACGGTAGAGGGAAAAAGGCGGAAAAAACAGGAGTTTTTCTCCTTTTCTGCTACGTTCGCCGATCCCGGCAACCAGAGAAGCGTGTCCCGCCGCCCTTGCAATCACCCCCTCCCTGGGATATCGTTTCCCCATGCGGGGCGAGGCGAAACAGCAAGGCTCCCTGAGGGAGTGGCTTCTTACCTACAACCTGGGCATGCTGCTGATCATTCTGGTGGTGGCGATCATCCTTTTCGGCCTTCTGTTCAACCTTCTGGAGCAGATGCAGAGCCGCAATTCCCGGTACGAGGCGGTGAACACCTTCAGCCGCCAGCTCGGCCTGCACCGCGGGCTTTTTTCCGGGATCACCGCCGAAGGGGATCCCCGGAGAAGAGCCGGACTCCTGGAGGAGATGGCAATCCTGGACAGGGACCTGAGGGTGAGTCTGCACCGCCTTCAGGTGGACCATGCCGGCGACAGGGAGCGTCACTTCATCCAGAGGGGGATCGCCAACGGCCTGCAGTTCATCGATGAAGCCCGGGAGATCCTGCTCTCCATGGCCGACAGGCGGCAGACTCCGGAGTACTTCAGTCTGTATTACACCACCGAGAAGGTCTACTCCTACCTGCAGGATTACGCCGTCAACCGGTACCTTCCGTCCCTCGTGCGGTCCGACATCGCCTGGATTCTCGCCACCGAGCACGAGATCCTCAACTACCGGGCCGTCTCGATCCTGTTCTTCATTCTCATCGCCATTATCTACGGCGTGGTCACTTACGAGATGAACATGCGTCTGGTGCGCCCCGTCTCGGCCATGGTGGACGCCGCCCGGGAGATTTTCCACGGCCGGTTCGACGGGACGGAGATCCCCCTGGAGGGGCCGGCGGAGATCCGGTATCTGGAACAGAGCATGAATCAGATGCGGGCCAGCCTGAAGGAGCGGATGGAGATGATCGAGCGCAACGCCCTTCTGGAGAAGACGGTCCACCGACAGGAACTGGAGCGCATCAAGACGACCCGGGAACTGGAGAAGGCCCGTTACCAGACCCTGCAGAGCCAGATCAACCCCCACTTTCTCTTCAACACCCTCAATGTGATAAGCCGCACCGCCCTCTTCGAAGGGGCCCACACCACCGTGGATCTTCTGGACAGTCTGGCCTCGATCTTCCGCTACAGCCTTCAGCTCCACGACGACGTGACGCTTCAGGAGGAGCTGCAGTTCGTCCGCAGGTACCTGACCATCCAGCAGCACCGGTTCAAGGAACGGCTCAGATTTTCCGTGGAGTCCCCCGCGGACCTGGATGAGCTGCGCATTCCGCCCCTGATCATCCAGCCCTTCGTGGAAAACGCCATGATCCACGGCCTGGAGCCCAAGGTGGAAGGGGGTGAGGTCGCCATCGCCGTCATTGAAGAGGCCGGACAGGTCCTCATCACCGTCACCGACACGGGGGTGGGCATCGACCCAGCCAGGATCGATGCCGTCACGGCGAAGGACTCGCGGCGCATCGGGATCCGGAACATCACCGATCGTCTCGAACTCTACTACAAGGGCCGGGCGAGCGTCGCCATCGCGCCGGCGAACGGGGGGGAAGGGACCCGGGTCAGCATCCGGCTGCCCCGCCGCAGCGGAGGACGGAAGCATGTACACGCTCCTCGTCGCTGACGACGAGCCTCTGGAGTGTGAGGCCATCGAAATGCTGGTCGAGCTGGCCGGGCTGCCGCTGAAGATCGTCAAGGCCCGCAACGGCCTCGAGGCGGTGCGGATGGCCGAGCTGCACCGGCCGGAGATCGTCTTCCTGGACATCCGCATGCCCGGCATGGACGGCATCGAAGCGGCCCGGCGGATCCGTCGGCGGGACGGAGAATGCCGGATCGTCTTCCTCACCGCCTGGTCCACCTTCGAGTTCGCCCGGCAGGCGGTCAAACTCAGCGCCAGCGAGTACCTGGTCAAGCCGGCGCAGAGAAAGGAAGTCTACGACCTGCTGGATCGCCTCGTCGCCACCCTCGATCGGAAGAGGGCCGACGAGAAACAGCAGAGCCAGGAGATGAAGGAGGTTCTGAACCTCTTCAGCCGGGAGTTCTTCGCCGCCCTGAAGCACGGGCGGGTCGGCCTGGAGGCCATGGAGAACTACTTCGCCCTCCAGGGGATCCGGGAGCGCCGGGGAGTGGCCCTGGTCATCGGGGGCCTGGGAGACGAGGAACTCAGGTCGCTGCTCCGGCCCCTGCGCGTCCAGAGCTGCTACTTCCCGTCCCCGGACCGGACCACCGTCCTTCTCTTCACCCCCCGGGGCGGCGCCTTGGTGGAGCAGCTACCCTGGGAAGAGCGAACCCTGACCATCGGAAGCGGCGTCCCCTTCCCGTCTCTGGAGGGGATTCCCCGGTCCATCTCCACCGCCTCTATAGCCTTCAACTGGGCCCATAAAAATCGCCTGAGACTGCAGCGCTACAGCGAGGTCCTCCTCAGTCCCCAGAAGCGGGAGCACGCCCATCTCCTCCTCCGGAGGATGCTCTCCTCCACCCTGGAGGGCGACGCCCGAGAGGCCCGCACCCTGGCCCACGTCCTCATCGATACGATTACCAGCTCCCGGGGCGGAGAGGAGGCGGTGGAGGATCTCCACGAACTGGTGACCCTTTTCTCATATGAAGTGGCCAAAAACATACCGCTCCTCTCCCTGGACAAGGCCCCAAAGGGCAGCGTCATGGAAGAGGAGATATATCTTATGGACCTCATCGACATGGCGGCCCAGGCGGCGGCAACCGACCGCCGGGATCGCTATGAGCGTCCCTTCGCCTTCGTCCGGCGGTATATCGACGAGCACCTGGACAAACCCCTCTCGGTGGAGGAGGTCGCGTCCCTGGTGGGAATCAGCGGCAAGTACTTCTCCAAGCTCTTCCGGGACTATCTGGGAGCGCCTTTCATCGAGTACGTGAACCAGAAGAAGATGGAGAAGGCCCGCCAATTGCTCGGCCAGGGGGCGGCGACGGTCAAGGAGGTGGCCGAAGCCACGGGTTTCACCGACACCAACTACTTCAGCCGGGTTTTCCGGCGGCGCTGGGGGATCTCCCCCTCCTCGCTGAAGGAGTAGGGGCCACGGCGTATCGAACGCGGCGGGCTCCCCGGGACCGGGGGCCCGTCCGGCGGAAGTCAGGTGAGGCGGAGTAAGTTTCACAGAAGGCCGCAAGCGCTCTCTGTGTCAACAGAGAAGTCACCTGAAGGAGGCGGCGGATGAAGCACAGTCAATGGTTTCGGAACACAGGTTTACGGAAGGTCTTTCCACCGGAAAACCGCGTCGTCTACACGGTAGCGAAAGAAGTCGGTCGCTGCCCGGCTCAAACGAGGATCCTTACCTGCTGCGAACAGAAAGAGCAGACAATACGCCTGGCAGACGAAGCTGCAGCCGATGGTTTCCGGGTGAAGACAGCATGCGAAGTTCTGGGGATCTCATTCAACCGTTTCCTTCGCCGGCGGTCTGGGAAGGCAACTGACCGGCGCAAGGAGGTGAAGAAAACGGCGCCCCGCAACCTCCGTGAGGAAGAGGTCCAGCTTGTACTTGCGGATAACGGCGGACCGATGAAGGGCTCTTACCGGTAGCGTTCCTCCCGCGGCTCCAGGCGGGTCTGTCTTTTTCCCGGCCACGGGTAAATGATGATAACCCGTTCATAGAAATTTTTTTCAAGACGGTGAAATACCGTGTGAGCCATCCGAATGTTTTCACCGGGATCGCGCAGGCCCGGGAATGGTTCTCCCGTTTCATCGACTGGTACACATCACCGACATTCGGGGATAGGATATGTCACTCCACAGCCGAAGCATACCGGAGAAGACATTCTTCTTTTCCGCCTTCGCCAGAAGACCCTGAACAAGACGGCTGGAGAAAACCCGGAACGATTTGTTCGTGGCCCCGGAAAAGTTGCCCCGGATCAAGGGGTTCGGCTGAACAGGGCGTCTTAAAAATGTCAAAGATCAGGAAGAATCAGGTGTCAACTATATTGACAGATTCCGCTCCCGAAGGTAGGTTAGCATATTATTTCCCTTTGGAAAATTCCCTGGTTTTTAGAGGTTCCCTTATATTGTTCAATAATGCAATGCTGCTTATCTCATTGAAATAGTCATTTTTTATATTTTTATCTGACCCAATTATTACATAATTC
>JAKQWJ010000303.1 GCA_029562045.1 Spirochaetota bacterium
GGTTTCCCGGGGCCGGAACCTCCCGGGGAGAGGGGGATCCCTTCCCGGGGACTCGAGGCCGGGAATCATCTCCGGCGCGACCCCCGGGGACTCAGAAACCAGGCCGGTGCCGGGAGATCCTTTCCGCCCCGTCGGGGCCGATGATGTACACGTCTTCGATCCGCATGTGGCCGACTCTTCCGTCGTAGAGCCCCGGTTCCAGGGTGACCACCTGCCCCGCCGCCAGGGGTTCGTCGCTGTGGGGGAGGAAATAGGGCCGCTCCGGTTGAAGGAGCCCCAGGCCGTGGCCGGCGTGGCCGGTGAAAAAGCGCCCCAGCCCCCGCTGGGCGAAGCACCCCGCCATGGCGCCGTAGACCTCCCGGCCGGGGACCCCGGGCCTCAGGAGGGCCTCCGCCCGGGCCCGGGCCTGGAACAGGGCCTCCATGTATTCCACCTGACGGCCGCCGGGCGGGGTGTCCACCCGCAGGGTGGCGCTGATGTCCGCCCGGTAGCCCCCACTGTAGGGGGAGAAATCGATGATCACCAGATCCCCCTTTTCAAGCCTCCGGTCCCGGGGAAGACCGCTTACCCGCAGGTCGGTGACGATGTCGGCGATCAGGGACAGGGGCATGCACCGCCGGGTGACGAACTCCCGGTGCAGAAGACCGTAGACGGCCCACTCGGAGAGGCCCGCATGAACCTGCTCCCGGACCGCATCCAGGCTCGAGGAAGCGTCCCGGACAAGGGAGCGCATCAGGTCCAGCTCGTCGGGATACTTGACGCATCGCATCTCCTCGATGAGAGGGAGAACATCCAGGACGGCCGCCCCCGTTCCCCGCAGGTCCGCCGCCAGGGCGGCGGGGAGATAGGCGGTTTCCGCCGCCACAGTCCCGGGCCTCTTCGCCGAAAGCCAGGCCGCGGCCCGCTCCATAACCGCCTTCCGGCGATCCGGGACCGGCCGGACATCGCCGTAGCAGGGGACCACCACGACCTGATCCGCGAAGGCGGTCCGGGCTTCCCGGGACAGGAAGCTGTCCACGAAGAGGGCCGATTCTCCTCCCCGCCATGCCAGGACCGCCAGACTGTGATGAGCCAGGCTGTTGGGCTCCACCCAGAGGTTGGAGAAGTACAGGACATGGTGGGGGGAGGTCAGGACGATCCAGTCCGCCCGTCCGGCGATTTTCTTTTCCAGAGCGGCCCTCCGCTCCCGGCACCCTTTTTCGCTGAGCATATCCGCCTCCTGACGGCATGGTAGCATACCGGGTTTGAAAAATGCGCACAATTGTGTTTGAATCCTCCCCATGGACCCGCCGGATCGGGAGGAAATCCTCCGTTTCCAGGAACTGATAAAAACACGCCACCGCCGTCACCGCCGCTCCTTCCCGTGGCGGGAGACCCGGGACCCCTACGGGATAACCGTTTCCGAGTTCATGCTCCAGCGGACCGGCACGGCCCGGGTCCTGGAGAAATTCCCTCCCTTCCTCCGGGCCTTCCCCGATTTCGCGGCCCTGGCGGCGGCGCCCCTGGGGGAGGTCCTGGCCCTCTGGAGCGGACTGGGCTACAACCGGAGGGGCAAGGCCCTCCGGGAAACCGCCGGACTGGTCCGGGACCGGCACGGCGGTCTCCTTCCCCGGGATCCTGAGCGCCTTCGGAGTCTCCCCGGCATCGGGCCCGCCACCGCCGCGTCCATCGCCGCCTTCGCCTTCGGGTTGCCGGCGGTTTTCATCGAAACCAACATCCGCCGGGTTTTCCTGCACCACTTCTTCCCCCATGGGGACGGGGTGCGGGATCGGGAGATACTCCCTCTGGTGGAGGCCGCCCTGGACCGGGAAGACCCCCGGGAATGGTACTACGCCCTGATGGATTACGGCGTCCATCTCCGGAGTCTCCGGCCGGACCCCATCCGCCGCAGCGCCCATTACGCGATCCAGTCCCGGTTCGCCGGCTCGAACCGCCAGGTCCGGGGCCGGATCCTGGCGGCCCTGATTTCCCGGGAGCCCGGGGAGACCCTTCTCCTCTCCCCGGAGGAACTGGCGGAGGTCTCGGGCTTTCCCCTGGAGCGGGTGGCCGCGGCGGCCCGGGGGCTGGCCCGGGAGGGGATGGTGGCGGAGCGGGACGGAAAATATTCCATGGCCTGAAGGCCCTCACCGTCTTGCCCCGGAAACGCAAAACCGCTACTGTGGGCCATCCGCAGAGAAAGGA
>JAKQWJ010000308.1 GCA_029562045.1 Spirochaetota bacterium
GCCGGGAATCGGGGTGGAGGTGAACAGGAGCGTTCTGGAGAAGTACCGGGTGTCCTGAGCCATTTTTCGGGGCGGGCGTCGCGGACCCGGAGCGCCGCAGACCCGGAGCGCCGCGAACCCGGAGCGCCGCGGACCCGGAGCGTCGCAGACCCCGGGACGCCGGGGCGCCCCGGGGCAGGAGATTACCTGCAGGGCTCGCCCCTTTTCCCTTTCCCCGGGGGATGCTATAATCCTTTCAATATACCGTTTTTCAGGTTCGCGGAAGCGATAATAGGGAATCCCGTTGAAGTCGGGAACGGACCCGCCGCTGTAATCCGGTAAACGAACCCCCACGAAGCCACTGGGCGAGGCCCCGGGAAGGCGGGGGGGAGAGGCGCCCCGGGCGCCGGCCGGAGAGTCAGAAAACCTGCCTGAAGAACCCATCATTCCATTTAGGAGGGTTGAACATAAATGGAAAAGCGCCGATTCCGCCGTATGTTCTCCGTCGCGTCTCTCTCGTTCCTGGTGGCCGGTCCCGTTTTCGGGATGCACATCATGGAAGGCTTCCTGTCCCCGTCCTGGGCGGCCCTGTGGTGGGCCGCCGTTCCGCCGGCCCTGTTTTTCGGCATCCGGAGGATAGGACGGGTGACCCGGGATAACCCGGGCTCCCTCTTCCTCCTGGCCATGGCGGGGGCCTTCATCTTCGTCCTGTCGGCCCTGAAGATCCCCTCGGTCACCGGCAGCTGCTCCCACCCCACGGGAACCGGGCTGGCGGCCATCCTTTTCGGTCCCGCCGTCACCGCCGTGCTGGGCTCCATTGTTCTTCTTTTTCAGGCCCTGCTCCTGGCCCACGGGGGGATCACCACCCTGGGGGCCAATATCGTCAGCATGGCCCTGGCGGGGCCCCTTCTGGGCTACGGAGTGTTCCGGCTCCTGGGCCGCTCCAGGCTGCCCTTCGGCTGGACCGTTTTTCTCGCCGCCTTCACGGCGGATCTGGCCACCTATGTGGTCACCTCGATTCAGCTGGCCCTGGCCTTTCCCGACCCGGTGGGGGGCTTTCCGGTCTCCCTGGCCAAGTTCGCCGGTCTCTTCGCCCTGACCCAGATACCCCTGGCGGTGAGCGAGGGACTTCTGACGGTGATGATCCTGGGCCTTCTGCAGAAGTACGCCGGCGAGGATCTGGCGGCCCTGCGGATCCTTCCGGAAAGGAGATAGAGAGATGAAAAAGAAAATCATTCTGATCCTTCTGGCTGTGGTGGCCCTGGCGGTTCTTCCCCTCTTTCTCCTTCCCGATGCGGAGTTCGGTGGCGCCGACGCGGAGGCGGAAAACCTCATCACCGCCATCGCCCCGGATTACGAGCCCTGGTTTCAGGGTTTCTGGGAACCTCCCAGCGGCGAGGTGGAAAGCCTGCTCTTCGCTCTGCAGGCGGCCTTCGGCGCGGGGGTGGTCTCGTTCGTCCTGGGGTACTACATCGGAAAAAAGTCTCCGGAGAAGAAAAACCCGCTTGTGCATACCTGATATTTCGGCCCATACCAACGCGCTGCGATCCGTCCACCCGGCGGAGAAGCTGGCCTTCTCCGCCCTGGCCCTGGGCGGGGCTCTGGCGGGACGGACGGCCTTTCTCCCCCTGGGGATCTTCGCTCTCTGCTGCGGGCTCCTCCTGGCCGGCGCCCGGGTGGGTCCAGGGACACTGCTCCGGTTCATCGCAGGGCCGCTCCTTTTCCTTGCCGCCGGCCTGCCGGCGATCCTGATTTCCTGGAACCCCCCGGCGGCGGATTCCGCGGCGCTGTTCTCCGTCCCGGGGCTGCCCCTGGGGATCACCCGACAGGCCCTGGGGACCGCGGCGAGGCTGACGGCCAGGGTTCTGGGCTCCACCGGGGCCTTCGGCTTTCTGACCCTGACCACCCCGATTTTCGCGATGGACCAGGCCCTGTCCCGCCTGCGGATACCTCCGGTCCTTCGGGCCATCGGGGTGATGATGTACCGGTACATTTTCATCACCCTGGGCGTCTCCGAATCGGTGCGCATGTCCCAGAGGGCCCGGGGGGGGTACCGGGGCTTCCTTCGGAGTCTCAGGTCCCTGGGGACCCATTCGGCGGCGGTGATGCTGAAGACCTACGGCTTCGCCCGGATCTCCCACGGGGCCCTGATGCTCCGGGGCTTCGACGGGACCTTCGACCTCGTCCCGCTGGACTTCAGGGCCTCGCCGCGGAACCGGATTCTTCTGGTCCTGTTCGGTCTGGCTCTGGCGGGGGTCCGCATGGCGGAGGGAATGTGACGGGAATCCGGCGGACGGCGCCGTCACGGCGGAACCCGCGCCCCATCGAAGCCGGCGCGGCGGAGGGAACATGACCCCGCTCCTGGAGGTCCGGGGCCTCCGCCATACCTACCCCGACGGCACCCAGGCCCTTCAGGGCATCAATCTCGCCGTGCCCCGGGGCGCCCGGCTGGCCCTCCTGGGGGAGAACGGCTCGGGCAAATCCACCCTGCTGCACATCCTGGGGGGTCTTCTCAAAGCCTCGGGAGGGGACTACCTCTACGACGGAGAAAAAGTTTCCCACGGCAAACGGGAGCTGGACCGCCTGTTCCGCCGGGTGGGACTGGTTTTCCAGGACCCGGATGTCCAGCTCTTCGCCCCCACGGTTTTCCAGGAGGTGTCCTTCGGGCCGAAAAACTTCGGCGGGAAAGGCGTGTCCCTGGCCTCCGCCGTGGAAGAGGCCATGACGGCGGCGGGGATCGAACACCTCCGGGACAAGCCTCCCCACTTTTTGAGCTACGGCCAGAAGAAGCGGGTGGCCCTGGCGGCGGTGCTGGCCCTGGACACCGAAACCGTTCTTTTCGACGAACCCCTGGCCTGGGTGGACCTGAGAGGCCGGGATATGGTCCTTTCCGCCATGGAGGAGCTTCACCGCCGGGGCAGGACCCTGGTTATCTCATCCCATAACCCGGAGTTCGCCTTCGGCTGGGCGGACCGGGTGGCGGTGATGAAGGACGGGCGGGTCATCCTCGACGGAGAGACCCGGGAAGTTTTCGGAAACCGGGAAATCCTGGCGGAGGCGGGGATCGACGAGCCCTTCCGCTGCCGCCTGGCCCGGGAACTGGACCTCCCCCGGGTTCCCGAGGACCAGGAAACCCTGGTCCTGATGCTGAAAACGAAGCTCGGAAGGAGAACGACATGACGCGAAAGGTTTCCCCGGATATCTGCAGGGCGGTCCTGGTGGCCGGCTTCGGCACCACCCACTCCGACGCCCTGGAGGAGGGGATCCTGCCCTGCGAGGAGGCGGTCCGCCGCGCCTGGCCCGACCGGACCGTCCGCCGGGCCTTCACCTCCCGGGGGGTCGTCCGGGTGCTCCGGGAGAGGGACCGAGTCCTGGTCGATTCCCCTGAGGAGGCGGCCCGGCGCCTCGCCGGAGAGGGCTGCCGGGACCTCCAGGTCCTTCCCCTCATCGTCATCCCCGGAGAGGAGTATCACGAGAAGATCCTGAAGCCCCTGCTCGCCCTCCGGGGCCTCTTCCGCCGACTGGTCATCGCTGCCCCCCTCCTCAGCGCCACCCGGGACTTCCAGGAGGTTCTGACCGTCCTGGAGCCCTTCATCCCCCGGGACGGGGGCCTCCTTCTGATGGGCCACGGCTCCACCCACCCCGCCAACGCCGCCTACGGTCATCTGCAGTGCATGGGCGAGGACCGGGGACTGCCCATCTATCTGGGAACGGTGGAGGGCTACCCCGAGCTGCCCCAGGCCCTGAGGCGGCTTAAAAGGGACGGCATAAACAAGGTCAGAATGATGCCCCTGATGATCGTCGCCGGGGATCATGCGAAAAACGACATGGCCGGGCCCGACGAAGACTCCTGGAAGAGCAGGCTGATTCGGGAAGGCTTTGAGGTGGAGGTGATGATGAGGGGACTGGGGGGGATGGAGGGGGTGAGGAAGATCTTCCTCCGGCATCTTGAGGAAGCCGGGGAGACGGTCCGGGAGAACACCGCCGGCGCCGATTGGGTCGGCAGGCCCGGCAGAGCCGACAAACCCGGCGGGGCCGACAGACAAGGCGGGATCGGCGCAGCCGACGCCGCCGGGGAGACGGCGGCGGAATGAGCGGCGGGTCCTTCCCGCGCCTGGTGCTGGGCGCCTCCTCCTCCGGGGCGGGGAAAACCACCATCGCCTGCGGGCTCATGGCGGCATTCCGGCGGCGGGGCCTCCGGGTGCAGCCCTTCAAGACGGGCCCGGTCTACATCGACCCGGGCTTCCACGGGGCGGCCACGGGCCGCCCCGGCCGCAACCTGGACACCCGGCTCATGCCCCGGGGGACGGTCCTGGAGCTCTTCCGCCGGGCCTCCGCAGACGCGGACCTCTCCATCGTGGAGGGGGTGATGGGCCTCTACGACGGGGCCGGGGCCCTGGACGAAAGGG
>JAKQWJ010000248.1 GCA_029562045.1 Spirochaetota bacterium
TGTGGACGAGTGGGACGAGATGATCGATACCAACGTCAAGGGTCTCCTGTACGTGACCCGGGCCATCCTTCCCCTGATGGTGGACCGGAATTATGGACATGTGGTCAATATCGGCAGCTGGGCGGGCAGGATGGTCTACCCCATGGGGAATGTCTACAACGGCACCAAGTTCGCCGTGGAGGCGCTGAATCAGGCGATGAATCTGGACCTGGTGGACACCGGGATCCGGGTCACCGTCATCGAACCGGGAATGGTCAGGACCAATTTCTCGGCGGTGCGCTTCGGCGGCGACGAGAAGAGGGCCGACGCGGTCTATCAGGGCCTCACCCCTCTGTCGGCCCAGGACATCGCCGACACCGTCCGTTTCGTCGTGGAGGCGCCGGACCATGTCAACATCCAGAGCCTCACCATCATGCCCACCGCGCAGCGCAACAGCTATGTGGTGCGGCGGGACAAAAAATAACCGAAGGCGCGAGGAAGAATCACCCCATGGGCAGAAAACGAATACTCACCGGCGACCGCCCCACCGGGCGCCTGCATCTGGGACACTACGTGGGTTCGCTGGCCAACCGGGTCCGGCTTCAGGACGAATACGAATGCTTTTTCATCATAGCGGACCTGCACACCCTGACCACCAAGCCGGGAAAGGAGCACATCGCCGAGATCGCCGAGAACTCCCGGCAGATGGTCCTGGATTATCTGGCCTGCGGCATCGATCCGTCGAAATCGGTGATCTACCTGCAGTCGGCGGTCCACGAGGTATGCGAGCTGAACCTGATCTTCGAGATGCTGGTCACGGTGCCCCGTCTCCAGCGGGTCCCCAGCCTGAAAGACATGGCCCGGTCCGCCAATCTGGCGGAGATGCCCTTCGGCCTTCTGGGCTACCCGGTCCTGCAGGCGGCGGACATCCTGATGCCCCGGTCCCATCTGGTTCCGGTGGGAAAGGACAACGAATCCCACGTGGAGCTGACCCGGGAAATCGCCCGGCGCTTCAACAGCCTCTACGGCGAGGTGTTTCCGGTCCCGGAGGTCATGCTGGGCGAGGTGCCCACTCTGGTGGGCACCGACGGGGACGCGAAGATGTCCAAGTCCCTGGGGAACGCCATCCTTCTCTCCGACGACCGGAAGACCGTGGAGAAGAAGGTCATGGGGATGTACACCGACCCGAACCGGGTCCGGGCGGACATTCCCGGCAGGGTCAAGGGAAACCCGGTATTCGTCTACCACGACATCTTCAACCCCCACCGGGCCGAGGTGGAGGATCTGAAGGCCCGGTATCTGAAAGGGCGGGTGGGAGATGTGGAGGTGAAGGAGAAGCTCGCCGCGGCCCTGAACGCCTTTCTGGACCCCCTGAGGGACCGGAGGCAGTCCTACGAGGCCCGGAAGGGCTACGTGGACGAGGTCATCTACGACGGGACGATGATCATGCGGAGTGAGGCCAGGCAGACCCTGGATCTGGCAAAAAAGGCCATGGGGCTCTCGGCCATCTGGAACAGAATAAGCCGTAAGGCGGAGGAAACCCGGAAAAAACGGGAAATCCCCCGGGGTGGCGGGGAGGGGGCATGAGGACCGCCGACGCCGTATCCTGCTCCGCCGTCCTCTTCGATCTGGACGGGACCCTCATCGACAGCGAGCCCAACTACCAGGCCGCCGACGGGCGTTTCCTGGCGGAGTACGGCATCCCGGTGGACGAGGATCTGCGGAGGCGGATGCTGGGCCGGGGTTCCGATGAGATCATCCGGATGCTCCGGGACGAACACGGGGTGACGGAGGACCCGGCGGCGCTCCTGTACCGGAAGGACGACTACTATCTGGAGCTGGCCCGGGGAGGCACCCGGGTTTTTCCCGAGATGCTCCGGCTCCTGGACATCCTGGGGGACATGGGGCTTCCCCTGGCGGTGGCCTCGGGCTCCTCCCTGCGGGTCATCCGGGAGATGCTGGAGCTCTGCGGAATCCGGGACCGCTTTCTGGCGGCGGTTTCATCCGAAGAGACCCCCCGGGGCAAGCCCGCCCCGGATGTCTTTCTCGAGGCCGCCCGCCGGATCGGGGTTCCCCCCGGCAGCTGTCTGGCGCTGGAGGACTCCGCTGCGGGGGTGGAGGCGGCGCTGGCGGCGGGCATAAGGGTCTTCGCCATCCCCACCATCATCACGCCCCCCCTTCCGGAGCCCTTTCACCGGGCCCACCGCCTCTGGCCCCAGGGGATGAGGAGTTTCCGCGCGGAGGACTTTCTGGCGGGGGTCCGCCGCACCTAAAGAACCCGCCGCAGCTCCACCAGGCCCCGCTCCAGGTCCCGGGCCGGTTCCGCCCGGAGGACGAAGTCGAACCTGTCCAGGCTCAGGGAGAGCTCGAAATCCCGGGGGGGCTGGGAGTCGGCGTTGGCGGGGTCGAAGAAGCGGGCTCCGGAGGTAGCCCGGAGGGTCCGGACGATGGCGGGAAAGTCGTTGGGCCGGCCCTCCAGCTCGTTTTTAACATATTCGGCGAAGAGGGTGTCCTCCTCGCTGGGACGGACGGTCTCGTGGCCCATGCAGACCAGTGAAACCTCCCGGGGCCGCCGGCTGCGGATGTACCGGCAGACCGCCGCGGCGTTCACGAAGCTCCCGGTGATGATTTCCTCCGCCCGCAGGGCGTTTACGATGCCCTGGGTGCCGGCGCTGGTGGTCTGGACGATGGTCCTGCCGCTGAAATTCAGCCCTTCGATATGGGTGGGGGAATTGCCGTAGGCGAAGCCGGGAACGATCTTCCCGCCCCGCTCGCCCATCAGGACAAAATCCGGGTTCTCCCGGCCCAGGCGGAGGGCCAGATCCAGATCCCCTACGGGGATGATCCTCTGCGCCCCGGCGTCGATGAAATAACAGGCTATGGTGAAGGCCCGGAAAACATCGATGATCACCGTAAGGCCCCGGGCCTCCCGGGCTCCCGGGATGAGCTGCAGAATCCGGATGTTCATGATGCCCCCTTCCTGACGGCTGTCGCCGCCCCGGCGTTTTCGGCCATCCGCATCGCCTTCCTCACCGTTTGGGGTTGAGCCGGTCGGACAGGAAATCCCCCAGATAGTTGGACGAGAAGACCGTGGCCGCCAGGGCGAGCCCCGGCAGAACGGCGAGCCAGGGGGCCTGGAACATGTAGCTCCGGGCGTCCTTCAGCATCAGGCCCCAGCTGGGATTCGGAGGCTGGGTGCCCAGGCCGAGAAAGGAGAGGGAGGCCTCGATGACCACCGCCAGGGCGAAGGTGATGGTGGACTGGACGATGAGTTCGGGCATCATGTTGGGAAGAAGGTGGCGCCGGACGATCCTCCGCATGGGGCTTCCCAGAGCCCGGGCGGACTCGACGAAACCCTCGGTCATCAGGGACATGGTCTCCGCCCGGACGATCCGGGCGAAAACAGGGGAGAAAACGATCCCGATGGCCAGCATCACCTGGGGAAGGCCGTAGCCGAAGAGGGACACCACCGTTATCGCCAGAAGGACCGTGGGAAAGGACAGCACCCCGTCCATGAGGAGCATGATGAACCCGTCCACGACGCCCCCCGCCAGACCCGACACCAGGCCCAGAACCAGTCCCGTGCCGGCGGCAAGACCCACCGACACCGTCCCCACCACCAGAAGCGAGCGGGAGCCGTAGACCAGACGGCTCCAGAGATCCCGGCCCAGATCGTCGGTGCCGAAAAGGTGGCCCTTGGACAGCGGAGGCTGGAGCCTCTCCTCCAGGGACTGCTCCGTGGGACTGTAGCGGGTCACCAGCGGGGCCGCCGCCGCGGCGAAGGCAAGAACGAGAAGATAGAAGCATGAGGAAACCAGGAAGACCCTCTGAAACTTCCGCCTTTTGATCCCCGCCCGCCGCCGCATCGCGTCCTCCCTCCCCGTCAGTCGAGCCGGGCCGAACGGAAATCCGGGGCGTCCAGCTTGGGCTGCATCAGAAACCCCTCCACGTTTTTCCGCAGCCCCATGTACCTGTAGGAGGTGCCGGTGTAGACGAAGGGGACTTCCCGGGCCATGATTTCCAGGATCCGGTCGTATTTAACCTTCCGGAGGTCCGGGTCGGTCAGCGTACGGGCTTCGGCGATGAGTTTCGCCGCCTCCAGATTGACCCACCGGACGTAGGCTTTTTCGGTGCCGTAGCCCGCCAGGCGGTTGTCCGGGTCCAGCTTTCCCGTGTGGCCGATGACGGTGAGGTCGTAATTTCCCGAGCGGTGAACGTCCGCCAGCCAGGTGGGCCAGTCCACCAGCCGGATCCTGACGGGGAGCCCCACCTTGCCCAGCATCTCCTGGTAGAGCTGTCCCGCCCGGACATGGGGTTCGAAGTTCTGGGGAAGGACCATTTCCAGGGTCCGCCCCCCGACGACGCCGGACTGGGCCAGGAGTTCCCGGGCCAGGGGCGGATCGTAGGGGTAGAGCCCGGTAAAATCCCGGTAGAAAGGGTCCCCCGCGTCCATGAAGGTCCCCACCGGGACACCCCCGCCGTAGGCGATGTCCAGAACCTTCTGCTTGTCCACCGCCCGGCTGACGGCCTGCCGGACCCGGGGGTCGTTCAGGGGGGGCCGGGAGGTGTTCATCGCCATCACCATGACCAGGGAGGTCAGACTCTTCCGCACCCGGGTTTCCGGGTTTTTTTCCAGCATGGGGACATCCACATCGTCGTAGAGTTCCACCACATCGATCTGTCCGGAGAGGAGGCCCTGCACCTGAACGGACCTTTCGGTGATGATCCGGAACTCCACGCCGGGAAGGGCGGGTTTTCCCGCCATCCAGTAAGCGGGGTTCTTTTTCAGCGAAATCTTGTTGTCCCGGATCCATTCCACCAGGGCGAAGGGGCCGGTTCCCACCGGTCTGGATCCGAAATCATGGCCCGCCGCGATGAGCGAGGCGGGGAGGATGGCTCCCCAGCCGGAGGCGAGGGTCGCCAGAAAGGGGGCCGACGGGCCGTGGAGGCGGATCTCCACGGTGAGGTCGTCGGGGATCAGGATATCCGAAATCACCGAGAACTCCGAGGCCCGGGGTGAGGCGGTGGCCCTGTCCAGGAGGCGCAACAGCGTCGCCTTGACATCCCGGGAGGACAGGGGGGTGCCGTCGTGGAACACCACGCCCCGCCGGAGCCGGAAGGTCCAGGTCCGGCCGTCCGCCGATACGGTCCATTTTTCCGCCAGGGCCGGGACGATCTTTCCCGTTTCATCCGGCTCCACCAGGGTGTCGTAGACGCTCTTCAGCACCTGAAAGGTCAGGGTGCCGTCGGTTTTGTGCGGGTCCAGAGTGTCGGGGCTTCCCGACAGGGCATAGCGGATGGGCCTGGCCTCCCGCCGGCCCAGGGCGCACAGCGACGCGGTCAGGGCGAGACCCATCAAAAGGACCATCAGGAATTTTTTATGCATGACGAAAGCCTCTCCTCACGGCACACCGGCCTTGATGAAACTCAAAGGGTTCTCCACCAGCTCCCGGGTGTAGGGATGCCGGGGGTTGGTCAGCACCTCCTCGGTGGGGCCGGTCTCCACCAGCCGGCCCGCCTTCAGGACCCCCACCCGGGTGCTGAGGTATCCTATGAGATCCAGATTGTGGGAAATGAAGACATAGGTGAAATTGAACTCTTTCTTCAGATCCAGAAGGAGATTGATGATCCCTGCCTGGATCGAAACGTCCAGATTGGACACGGGCTCGTCCAGGACCAGGAACTTGGGCCGCATGGACAGGGCGCGGGCGATGACGATCCGCTGCTTCTGCCCGCCGGAGAACTCGTGGGGGTACCATTCCGCCTGGGCGAAAGGGATTCCCACATCGTCCAGAATCTTGCGGACCCGTTCCATCCGTTTTTTCCGGGACACTCCCAGGTTCAGGAGCCCCTCCTCCAGGCTTTCCCGGATGCTCATCCGGGGGTTCAGGGAGCCGTGGGGATCCTGGAAGATGATCTGCATCCGGGACCGCATGCGGCGCCAGGCCCGGGCGGGCAGATCGTTGAGGCAGGCGTCCTCGAAGTAGACCTTTCCCGCGCTGGGGGG
>JAKQWJ010000014.1 GCA_029562045.1 Spirochaetota bacterium
TCGGCGTAGATCTCCACCACCTCCCGGGAGGCAAGGGGAATGGGGGGAAGGCAAGCGATGGCCGCGGCGAGGGTCAGGATTCTTTTCATAGGTCCGTTATATTGTAATCCCGGGAGCGCTCCGCCGCAAGCCCGCGGGCGCTCAGACACGGGAATGAACGCCGCTTTCGACGAAGGCCCGGGCCATGGCGGGGTCGAACTGCCGGCCGCTCTCCCGCAGGATCTCTTCGATGGCCTCTTCCTTCGTGCGGGCGCTGCGGTAGGGACGGTCGGAGGTCATGGCGTCGAAGGAATCACAGACATTGATGATCCTGGCGAAGGGGTCGATCTGCTCCATGGCGAGTCCGTCGGGGTAGCCTCTCCCGTCCCACCTTTCATGATGCTGCCGCACCGCCCCCAGAACGGGAACGAAGAACTCCACCTTCCGGAGGATGGAATGCCCGATATCGGGGTGCGTTCGGATGACCCGGTATTCATCCTCCTCCAGCGGCACTTTTTTATTCAGTATGATCTCCGGGATTCCGATCTTGCCGATGTCATGCAGCAGGGCGGAATACTCCAGCATCTCGATGCCCCCGGCTTCGTATCCGAGATGCTCCGCCACACCCACCGACAGGGCCCGCACCCGCTGACAATGGCCCCGGGTATAGACATCCTTGGCCTCGATGGTTTCCGCCAGGACCTGGACGGTTTCGATGTTGACCTGCCGGATCCGGATATAGGCGGCCCGCAATTCCCTGGTGCGCTCCTCCACCATCATTTCCAGCCTTTGGCGGTACTCCTCGTTCTTCCGGGCGAGCATTTCGTTTTCCAGCAGCGCCTCCCGGTGGCGGATCGCCCGGGAGACGGTCTCCCGGATCTGCTGCAGCCTGGCGGGTTTTACGATATAATCGAAGGCGCCTTTCTTCAGGGATTCCAGCCCCGATTCCAGATCGTTCAGGGCGGTGAGCATGACCACCGGACTGTGGGGCCGCAGCAGCTTCAGCCTGGGCAGGGCCTCGAGACCGGTCATCTCGGGCATCCGGATGTCCAGCAGCATGCAGTCAGGATTGACGGCCGGGTCGGAAAGGAGCTCCACCGCTTCCCGTCCGTTCCGGCACACCCGCACCCGGAAGCCCGACGATTCCAGACCCAGGTTCAGAACCTTCTGCATCGCCGGATCGTCATCGACGACCAGGATCATCCTGCCCGGTTCAGCTCCGACCATCGGCGCGTCTCCTCCCGAAGCCCAGGAGAAAGGGAACCCGGGACCGGTAGCCCTGATAATTTTCGAAAAACCGGGGGAAATAATAGACATCCTGGACAAGAACCAGCAGGAAGTCCAGGATGACCAGGCATGCCGCAAAGGGAAGCCCTCCGCCCCGCCGCGCCAGGAGAAGCCCCCCCATGAGACCGACGAACCACAGAAAGCCGGGGTGGCGGGAGAAACCGTAGGTTCCCCCGGTGAGGGCCGTGCGGGCCCCCAGGCCGCGCTTTTTTTGCGCTCTGGGGATTTCGATGAAAACCGAATACAGGAGAAGAGCGCCGAAGACGAGGCTGATCAGGACCCCGGCGGCGGCCTGAAGATCCGGGGTCGCCGCCTCCCGGACTCCGGGCGCGGCGAACCCGGCTATCGATCCCGCCACCAGAAGGTACCCCGCCAGGGCGGACGGCTCCGCCCCCTTCAGGGTTCGGAGCCGGAGGAAATCGGAAAGGAAAAGGGCGGCGAATCCCGCCGTCGCGATGAAGCAAAGTGGCATACTATACAACAATATGATATATTATCTAGAAAATTTCCATTTCTTCGACCGGAAAAGGATATTTCATGATTCTGGATTTTACGACGATCATTCCCGCTGTGTCGTTCATGATCTACATCCCCTTCATCGTTTTCGGCCTGTACCATCGGATACGGGAAGCGGTGAGCAGGCCCTTTCTGCTGTACATGTCCTCCATGGCCCTGTGGAGCCTCGGGTCATTCATGATGCATGCCGACACCGGTCTGGCCTCTCCCCTTCTCTGGAACCGGGTCATGCTGGTGGGCCTCCTGGCAGGACCCATCCTGATCTTCTACACCCTGCACGAGCTTTCCAACTTCAAACGCCGGGGCTATAAATACTTCCTCTACGCCGGCGGCGTCCTGTACATCCTGCTCCAGTACCTGAACTGGAGCGGCGCCATCGTTCCCCGGGCGGGTTTCCGGAACGGGGAGTTTTTCTACTCCCTGGGCCGGGGGGCCCCTCTGGCCTACTCGCTCTGCTACTTCTACCTCATTCTGGCGATTCTGCTGGTGCTCCGGGAGCTGCGGAAGAGCGCCAACATTTTTTCCCGAAGGACCCTGCGGCTGGTCATCGTCGGGGCCCTTTTCCTGCTGTTGGGAGTCCTGGCCAATCTCTACGAGCCTCTGGGGCGCTACCCCATCGATCTCCTGGCGGCCACCATCAACGCCGCCATCCTGTTCTACGCGGTGTACAAATACCGGCTGGTCAACTACTCCGTTTCGGTGTTGAAGATCCTCCTCTTCGTCTTCCTGTCCGTTTTGAGCGGAGTGGTGTTTTTTTTCGTCTTCCAGCTCACCTTCCGTTACAACCAGGATATCAGCTCCTACGGCCTCCTTCTGACCGCTATCCTGATGGGTTTCACCGCCGCCTTCATCTTCCACCCTCTGCGGCTGACGGCCCAGGCGGCCCTGGAAAAACTCTATACGGGAAAACGGTTCGTCCATTACAAGGGGCTCAGGAAGTTTTCGGAGGGCCTGGCCTCCATCGTGGACCTGGAAGCCCTGGGCGAGCTGACCGTGGACAAGGTGGTGGAGACCTTCACCATCGACTGGGCCTGCATGCTTTCGCTGGATTACGCGACCCGAAGCTACCGGCTCATCGCGGCGCGGAATCTTCCGCTGGGGGACGAGGTCGTAAACGGCCGGAACCCGGACATATGCCTCTCCCGAAACAACGAGCTGATAAAAAAATACTCCCCTGCCCGGGCGCTGGAGGGGAGCAGGATTTTCTTCACCCACCGGTCGGAGGGCTCTCCGGTGATATTTGAGGGGGAGGGGCGGAACTACGCGCTCCAGCCCAGCCTCATCGTGCCCCTCCGGTTCAAGGACAGGCTCAATGGTCTCATCGTTCTGGGAAACCCCCTGGACAAGGACTATTTCAACCAGGCGGAAACGGAGACCCTGGAAATCCTCGCCGGCCAGTGCTCGGTGGCGGTGGAAAACGCCATCTCCTTCGAGCGGCTCAGGCGCCAGCAGAAGCGTCTGCAGGACCTGAACAAGGAACTCATCCTGAGCCGCAACAAGCTGGAGGCCTTCTTCGACGGGATTTCCACCCCCATCGCCATCATCGACATCAACTACAACATCATCACCGCCAACATCGCGGCGAAAAGATACTTCAGCGCCGCCTCCTTCGAGGACCTGGTGGGCAGCAAATGTTATAAAATGTTCTTCCACCGGGACCGTCCCTGCCTGGAATGCATGGCCCAGGACTGCCTGCACACCAATCTGACCTTCAGTTCCGAGAAGAAGGACGAAAAAAGCCTGCTGACCTTTTCGATCCAGTTCTACCCCATCCCCGTCCCCCAGGGGTCGGACAGGATCTTCCTGGAATTCTTCCAGGACATCACCCAGCAGAAAACGCTGCAGGAGGAACTGATCCAATCGGAGAAGCTGGCGGGGATCGGGACCCTGGTCTCCGGCATCGCCCATGAGATAAACAACCCGCTGGGCGGCATCCTGGGCACCGCCGACCTGATCCTGAGCGCTCCCCCCGGGGAAGACCCCCATATCACGGGCTATGTGGAGGACATCATCCGGTACGCCCAGAACGCTGCGGACGTGATCCGGGAACTGATGGTCTACTCCCGCAAGGACCGTCCGCAGATCGAAGCCGTCAAAATCCCGGAGCTGGTGGAAACGGCGCTGAAAATGGCCCAGCGGGGAATGGACTTCAAGCAGATCCGGGTGGCCCGGGATTTCGACGAGTGCCCCCCCCTGGAAGCGAACCGGACGGAGCTCCAGCAGGTCTTTCTGAACCTCATCATCAACGCGGTCCAGGCCATGGATACCCGGGGAGAGCTGTCCCTGAAGATCAAAAACCGGAGTCCGGGAATCGTCATCTCCGTATCCGATACCGGGAAGGGGATCGTCGCGGAGGATCAGGACAAGATTTTCAACCCCTTCTACACCACCAAGGACCCCGGAGCCGGCACCGGATTGGGGCTCAGCATCGTGCATCAGATCGTGACCAAGCTGGGAGGCCGCATAAGTTTCGAAAGCCGGATAGGCCGGGGAAGCTCCTTCATGGTCCATCTGCCGGTGACGGGTGAGGATTCCACCCGGATCCGTTTCGTCCACAACGGGTCCCGGCAACAGAAGGACGACACTTTCTACCTGCAGAGGAAGGTTCTGGTGGGTGAGAAGGGGTACATGGAGGAGACCATCCACCGCAAGGAGGACGAATGGGCCTTCCATGTCATCGCCTACAAGGGAATCCAGCCTGTGGGGACGGTGTCCTGCATCAGCCGGGAGAGCATGGGGTATCTTCCACTGGAAAACAATTTCGACATCACCTCCCACCTGAACGGCAAACCGGCGGCGGAAATCGACCGGCTCGCGGTCCTGAAGGAGGAGAGGGGCAGCATGGTTCCCCTGGGGCTCATGACCCTGGCCTATATCTTCGCCAAGGCCAAGGGAGCGGAAAAAATATTCCTCGATGTCTTCGCCGACGAGAAGAAGCACATCAAGATGTACGAGAAGCTGGGTTTCCAGGTGATCGGTGAATACAGCGCCCCCCTGCCGGTGACGGTGATGATGCTGGACCACAAGTCGGATTACGAAAAGACCGAGAGGATGAACTCCTTTGTACGGCCCTTCCTTTCCCGGCTGGAAACCCGTCTGGAGTTCGAAGGGGCCGCCGGTGATCTGATGTTCGCCGCCATCCGGGCGATGAATCCGGAGGGCAACGGCCGGGAAAACGGACAATGAGGCTTCCGCCTTTCGATCAGGACCACTGAAGGGGTAAAAACATGGAAATCACGCTCTATTCCCGGGGAGCCGCCCGGGAGGTAACCGGATCCCGGCACTTCCTGAAGGTGAACGGGGAAACCATTCAGATCGACTGCGGCGCTTTTCAGGGCCGGAGGAAGGAGACGGAGGACAAGAACCGCGCCCATTTTCAGGATGCCGGATCCGTCTCCGCCATGGTGCTCACCCACGGGCATTACGACCATAGCGGCCTCATCCCCCTGCTGGTCAAGAAGGGATTCGACGGCAACATCTATTCCACCCCCGCCACCCGGGACATCGCGTCGCTGATCATGATGGATTCGGCGCGGATCCAGGCCCGGGACAGGGAGTACCTGTCCAAGCAGGCGGCGAAGCGGGGGGAGAAGTTCTCCTGGGAACCCCTCTTTACCGAAAACGACGTGGTCCAGGCGGTCCACCGTTTCGTCACCGCCTCCTATCGCCGGCCCTTCCCCGTGCTGTCCGGAGTCACCTGCGAGTTCTACGACGCCGGACACATCCTCGGTTCGGCGCTGGCGGTTTTTGACGTCAAAAACGGCGACCGGCCCACCCGGATCGTTTTTTCCGGCGACCTGGGGCGGAAGAACAAGCCCATCATCCGGGACCCCCAGCCGGTCCCGGCGCCGGACTATCTGGTTCTGGAGAGCACCTACGGCGACCGTCTCCATGAAAACTCCGGAGGGGCCATGGACAAACTGGCGGCCATCGTCAACGCCGCCGTGGACCGGGGGGGGAAAATCATCATCCCCGCCTTCGCGGTGGAGAGAACCCAGGAACTGGTCTACTACTTTCATCTTCTGGTGGACCAGCACCGGATTCCGGACATTCCCATTTACGTGGATTCGCCCATGGCCACCAACGCGACGACCATCTTCCAGGTGCACCCGGAATGCTACGACGAAGAGATCCACCAGGCCTTCCTGAAGCACCACAAGAACCCCTTCGGCTTCAACAGCCTCCGCTATGTGATGAGCGTGCAGGAGTCGAAGGAGTTGAACAAACTCCGGGAGCCGGCGGTGATCATCTCCGCCGACGGCATGTGCGAAGCCGGCCGGATACTGCATCATCTGGCCAACAACATCCAGGACCCCCGGAACACCATCCTCATCGTGGGGTACATGGCGGAGCATACCCTGGGCCGCCGGATCAAGGACGGCGCCCCGGAGGTGAGGATTCTGGGGAGTCAGTACCAGGTGCGGGCCCGGGTGGAGGAGCTGTCGGTTTTCAGCGCCCACGCGGACTACCGGGAGATGGGCGATTATCTCAAGAGCCTGGATCTGTCCCGTCTGAAAGAAATTTTTCTGGTCCACGGGGAGGGGGAGGCGCTCTTCAAGTTCCGCACATACCTCCTGGACATGGGCGTCCCGGCGGTGCGGATCGTGGAGCCCGGGGAACGGTATGTTCTGCGGTCCTGAGGCCCGCCAGGCCGCGGGCAGTCCCCTTTCCCGGCACCCGCCGGGTGGAGCGGCGCAGACCTCCCCCGGGGCTGCCTCCCGGATCGGGGGGCGGGCCCAAGTTTCCTGAAGCGGGCCCGGGCTCCCGGTGGAGAGTCAGGCTTTCATCAGTGACGCCCGGGTTTCCTGAAGCGGACCCGGGCTCCCGGTGGAGAGTCAGGCTTTCATCAGTTACGCCCGGGTTTCCTGAAGCGGGCCCGGGCCCCGGAAGAAAGTCGTCAGCAGTGAGGACCGGGGCCCCCGGAAGGGGCCCCGACGCCGTCAGGCGTTGTAAACGCCGGCGGACACGTTTCCGCCGGTGCCGGTCCAGTTGGTGTGGAAGAACTTGCCCCGGGGCTTGTCCACCCGCTCGTAGGTGTGGGCCCCGAAATAGTCCCGCTGGGCCTGCAGGAGATTGGCGGGGAGCCTCTCGCTGCGGTAGCCGTCGTAGAATGCCAGGGCGGTGGAGAAGGCCGGCATGGGGATACCGTTGAGCGCCGCCGTGGCGACCACACGCCTCCAGGAGGCTTCGCTCTTCTTCAGAATCTTCATGAAGTAGTCGTCCAGCATCAGATTGTGGAGTTTCCTGTTCCGGTCGAAGGCTTCCTTGATCCGGCCCAGGAAGACGCTGCGGATGATGCAGCCTCCCCGCCACATCAGCGCGATGCCGCCGTAGTTCAGGTTCCAGCCATGCTCCTTGGCCGCCTCCCGCATCAGCATGTAACCCTGGGCGTAGGAGACGATCTTGGAGGCCAGAAGGGCTTTGCGGATATCCTCGACGAAGGCGTCCTTGTCGCCCTCGAAACGCGGCTTCACCCCTTTCAGAATTTTCGACGCGTTGACCCGCTCGTCCTTCAGGGCGGAGAGGAAGCGGGAGTAGACCGCCTCCCCCATCAGCGTGGTGGGGACTCCCGTGTCCATGGAACTGATGACGGTCCATTTGCCCGTGCCCTTCTGTCCGGCGGAGTCCAGGATTTTGTCCACCAGGGGCTTTTTATCATCGTCCCTGGCGGCCAGAATGTCCCGGGTTATTTCGATGAGATAGCTGTCCAGCTCGCCCTTGTTCCACTCCGCGAAAATCTTGTGCATTGCCGGGGGCTTCAGCTTGAGAAGGCGGCCCATCATGTCGTAGGCCTCGCAGATCAGCTGCATGTCGCCGTACTCGATGCCGTTGTGGACCATTTTGACGAAGTGGCCCGCGCCGTCCTCCCCCACCCAGTCGCAGCAGGGCTCCCCTTCGGGGGTCTTGGCGCTGATGGCCTGGAAGATCTTCTTCACCAGGGGCCAGGCCTTGGGGTTCCCCCCGGGCATGATGGAGGGGCCGTGGCGCGCCCCCTCTTCCCCCCCGGACACGCCGGTGCCGATGTAGAGGAGTCCCTTCTCGGCCAGGCTCGCGGTGCGGCGGATGGTGTCGGGAAAGTGGGAGTTGCCCCCGTCGATGATGAGATCCCCCGGCTCCAGATGGGGAAGGAGCATGTCGATGAACTCGTCCACCGCCGCGCCGGCCTTGACCATCAGCATGATCTTCCGGGGCTTGGTCAGAAGGGCGACGAACTCCCGGGGCGACTTGGCTCCGTAGATGGTCTGCCTGCCCTTCGCCGCGTCGGCGAGGAAATCGTCCACCTTGGAAACGGTCCTGTTGTAGACCGCCACGCTGTAGCCCTTGTCGTTCATGTTCAGAACCAGGTTCTGGCCCATGACTGCCAGGCCGACCAGACCGATATCCGCTTTCTGACTCATAACCGTTCTCCTTGATATGTGTTCTTTCTCCGCCCCTTTCATTCCGGGACGGACGGCCCCTGACTGCCGAACTTCTTTTCCCAGGCCCAGAGCCCCACGGCGGGGTTGGAAATGAAGTATACCCTCTCGCCGTCGGGCATGGTGTTGTAGCCCTCTGTGAGTTTCTCCGGATTGTATCTCTTCATCATGCCGCCGATGTCCTCGCAGTCGAAGCCGACGCCCTCGATTTCCGACCGGGAGACCCCTCCGGGACAGTAGACGATCCGGAAACGCCCCTCCGAGGAGCCGTGGATCAGATGGGCGGCGGCGGAGAGATTCTCCCGGAGATCCTGGTTCTTCTCCACCGCGGCGAGGGTCGCCGGCGTGCCCCGGTAGCCGTAGCGGCGTATGAGGCCGTCGATGGTCTTGTCTTCCCCGAACTCCCGCAGGCCCGGGGCCAGCACCACCAGCTCCCCCTCATCGACGATGGCCATCCGGGTGCGGTAAATGCTCTTGTTGCCCAGCCAGGTGCTGCGGTACTCCATGGGGTCCAGGTAGACCACCACCTTGGACAGGGGCTCCCGGAGCAGGGTGATGTTGACCTTCGCCGACAGGTCCGCCGCCAGGCCGTAGCATTCCTCGTCGTCCCCGGCGTAGAGCCCCCGGAGAGCCAGGCTCCCGTCTTCCCGGCGGGACAGGACGGTGAGGATGTACAGGATGGGCAGGCTCCCCGCGAACTCCCGGGAGGCGTAATTCAGCACGTCCCGGACGGGGGTGTTCCGGCGGCCCATGATCCTTTCCATCCCGAAGACCGCCCCCAGGTAATGGCTCTTGTTGATCCCTTCCACGCCGCCGGCGCCGACGAAGATATTCTTGTTGTGGTTGGCCATGCCGATGACCTCATGGGGCACCACCTGCCCCGGAGACAGGATGAGGTCATGCCCCCCTTCGGCCAGAAGACGGTTGACCTGGGCCGGCCAGTCGTAGGAGACCGCCCCCCCGGAGACCCGTCGCACGTACTCCGCAGGGACCCTCCCCAGGGTGATCAGGTCCTTCCTCCAGTCGTGGACCCGGAACAGGGACGGGGGGGTGTCGCCGAACATGGCGGCGATCTCTTGCCCCGTCAGCGGAACATGGGTGCCCAGCGCGGGAAGGATGTGGGTGAGCCTCTTCCCGTAGTAGCGCCAGGCGACATTGGTGATTTCTCCCGCCCGGGAATGAAAACGGGTGACATCCGGCGGAACCGCCAGCACCTTTTTCCGGGACCCGATCCGGTCGAAAACCTGGGTCAGGGCCTCTTCCATCTCCTGGCGGGAAATATCCTCCCTTTCAGACCCCCGGGCGTAGTACAGCATGGGCTACTTCTGCCAGGGGGCTTTTTCGGGCAGGGACTTCTTGAACTCCTTCAGCAGGGACTTCTGATAGGCCCCGTCGAACTGCAGGGAGAAGAACTTTTCCAGCCCCTCGTCATGAAATCGTTTCCAGGACTCGTCCTCCCTGCCGGGGATGATGGGGAAAAAGAGGGCATTCACGGCGTTGGCGGCCTTCAGGTCTCCCGGAGCGTCGCCGATCATCAGGATTCTGTTCCGGGGGTACTTCCCGTCCGCGGCGAGGGTGAGATGCTCCGACTTGGTGCCCAGTTCCTGCCCCGCGATGATCCTGACGTATTTGTCGATCCCCAGCTCCGCCCACTCCCGGATCAGGGCTTCCTGGGGGGTCTGGGACACCACGATGACATCCGCATTTTTGACCATTTTTTTCAGGCTTTCCCGGAAGAGCGGGAAGGGGGGAACGTCCCGGACGATCTTCTCCACCGCCTCGTTCACATCCAGAGACCAGCGGTAGACCCGCTGCAGTTCCGGGTCCCCGGTCCTTTCCACCTCCGCCTTCAGCGCGGGGTTGCCCAGTTTTGTCTCTTTCTTCGCCCAGGCCTCGAGTTTCTTGAGCTTCGGAATCTTCGCCCCCCGCTTCCTGACATCCTCCCGGTCCCGAAGAAGGTCCAGAGCCTTGACCACCGCGTGGAAACGGTTGCATCCCCGGTCCTGGGAGTAGAGGTTGACGAAATCCCAGGCTTCCCGGGCGTATTTGGAAACACTCTGCAGGCCGAAGTTGTTGATGAAGGCGGGGCAGAAGCACTCCTTGTGCTTGGTCTCCATGGAATCGAAAACGCAGCCGTCGGAGTCGATGCCTATGAAAAACTCCTTCTTCGGTTTGAGGTCCTTCAAGTCTTGGGGTGTGCTCATGGTACGATCCTTTCTCGGTATTTTCGGTAAAAAAATTTGTACCATGAAAACCGCCGGCCGTCAAGGAAAGTCCAATGGAAGAGGGTGGATCGCTCCGCCCCGGTCCGGGTTCAGCGGGTTCAGCGGGTTCAGCGGGTTCACTTCGGGCTCACTTCGGGTTCACCGCGGTTTCACCGCGGGGGGGGAACGGCGGGGTTGATCACCCGCCGGATCGCCGTTCCGCCTAACCGCCGATGTGGAGGGCCAGATTTTTCGACGCCAGGATCCCCAGAACCGCTTCCAGCCGCGTCCGAAGATCGCCGCCGTCCGTCCCGGAGTCTTCGACCCCGGGAGCCTCCGCCATGGGGTCGGTCTTTCCCAGAAGGCGGTACTTGCCGGAGCCGTAGCGGTGAAAGGGAAGCAGATGCATCCGCCTCACTCCGGCCCGGGCGGCGATGTCCGCAATGTCCGCCAATTCTTCCGGCGAATCGTTGAAGCCCGGGACCACCGGCGTCCGGACGATGATGCGGTCCTCCCCGCCGCCGGCAGGGTCGCCGCCCGCAAGGGCCCGGGACAGGCGCCGCAGGTTCTCCAGGATGAGCCGGTTGTCCTCACCGATGAACCTCCGGTGCTTCTCCGGGTCGGCGTGCTTGATGTCGAAGAGGTAAAGGTCCACGTGGGGAAGGACCCGGAGGAAGCTGTCCCAGGGGACATGCCCCGCCGTCTCCACCGCCGTGTGCAGCCCCGCGGCCTTGGCCCGGCGCAGAATGGCCGCCGCGAAATCCCGCTGGGCCAGGGGCTCGCCCCCGCTCAGGGTGAGCCCGCCCCCGGACCTCCGGAAAAAGATCTCGTCCTTCAGGACCTCCTCCACCAGTTCGGCGGCTCCGGCCCTCCAGCCCTCCATGACCCGGGCCTCGGCATAGCAGACCTCGGCGCAGAGCCCGCAGGCGGCGCAGAGCTCCCGGAGGAAAACCAGGGATTCCCCCTCCCGGCGGATGGCCTTCTCAGGGCAGACCTGGAGGCAGGCTCCGCAGCCGATGCATTTCTCCGGGTTGTAGGCCAATTCCCGGGCGAAATCCTGGGACTCGGGGTTGCAGCACCAGCGGCAGGCCAGGGGGCAGCCCTTCAGAAAGACGATGGTCCGGATTCCCGGCCCGTCGTGCACCGAATGCCGCTGGATGTTGAAGACGATCCCCTCCTCGCCGCTCATGGGATCACTCATAGGGACATCTGCTCGGTGCGGTTTATGATGTCGTCCTGCAGTTCCTTCTCCAGGGCGGTAAAGTAGGCGCTGTAACCCGCCACCCGGATAACCAGGCCGCGGTGCTTCTCCGGGTCCCTCTGGGCCTCCCGCAGGGCATCGGTGGTCACCACATTGTACTGACACTCCCAGCCCCCCAGATCCACGAAGGAGCGCATGAAGTCCGCGAAGAGCTCCACCTTCCCCTCCCCGGCGAAAATGGAGGGGTGAAACCGCTGGTTCAGCACACAGCCGTGGGGAACCCGCCAGTTCTCCAGCTTCCCCACCGAGCGGGCCACCGCCGTGGCCCCCCGGCGGTCCATGCCGTGGTTCGGGGAGATCCCGCCGTCGTTCAAAGGCTCCCCCGCCCGCCGGCCGTCGGGAGTGGCTGCGGTCTTGAGCCCGTAGGGAATGTTCGCCGACAGGTAGTACAGACCCCCGACGAAGGGCCCTCCCCGGACGTTGGTGTGCCTCCGCAGTTCATCGCAGAATGCCCGCAGAACCAGGTTGGACATCTCGTCCGCCTCGTCCATGTCGTTTCCGAACTTGGGCGCCCTGTTGGCCAGCATGAGCCGCAGAGGCTCCCGCCCGACGAAGTTCGTCCGCAGCGCCTCCAGAAGCTCCTCCATGGATATCTTCCTGTCCCGGAAAACCAGCTTCCGCAGCGCCGCCAGCGAATCCCCCACGGTGATGGGGCCCACCCCCAAAGGGGAAGTGGTGTTGTAGACCGCCCCGCCCCGGTTGAAATCCACCCCCTTTTCCAGGCAGCCTTTCACCGCCACCGAATACAGGGGGAGCGGCGCTTCGTCGCCGTGGAAGGTGTCGATGATGTTGTCGTACCGCACCAGGTGACCGACGAAGTGGCGGACCTGGTTCTCGAAGGCCAGGGCCAGCTCGTCGAAGGAGGAGAATGAGGCGGGGGCTCCGGTCCGAGGACCCATGGTTCTGCCCGTCAGCATGCAGACCCCGTCGTTCA
>JAKQWJ010000018.1 GCA_029562045.1 Spirochaetota bacterium
TCGGCGGTTTCGGTGGGGGAAGCTCCGGCGGTGGAGGGGCCTCCCGGGGTTTTTGAAAAGGGTTTCATCACCGCCCCGGGATGGGGCCTTCCGGACTGGACTCCGGTGCCGGCCCCGGGGGCGGTCAGATTATTTTCATCGAGGATATGAAGATGGCAGAGGGAAAAAAAAGCGGATTAAGCAAGGGTCTACTGATAGCCGGCGGAGTGGTGCTGCTTCTGGCGTATATGTACATCAGCACCAAAAACGGTCTTGTTCGGCTGGACGAGAACATCAACTCAGCCTGGTCGGAAATCGATAACCAGCTCCAAAGGCGGAGCGATCTGATCCCCAACCTGGTGGCCACGGTCAAGGGTTATGCCAAACATGAGGAGGCGGTTTTCACCAATATCGCCAACGCCCGATCCAAGCTGGCGGGGGCTCAGACGGTGGAGGAAAAGGCTGCGGGATACAACGAGATGCAGTCCGCCCTGTCCCGGCTGCTGGTGGTGGTGGAGCAGTACCCGGAGCTGAAGGCCAACCAGAGCTTTATCGGGCTGCAGGACGAGCTGGCGGGAACGGAGAACCGGCTTACCGTAGCCCGAAAACGGTACAATGACGGGGTGAGGGACTTCAACACCAGGATCCGCTCCTTCCCGGCCTCACTGATTGCGGGAGGCATGGGCTTCAGCCCCCGGCCCTACTTCGAAATCGATCAGGGAGCCCGAGAGACACCTAAAGTGAGTTTCTAGGATCGCCATGACCGCTCCCGTCGGCGGGGATCGTCCAGGTTTCGGGAAAAAAAGATTGTCCGCCCTGGTGGGGCTTTTTCTTGTCCTGGGTTCTATACTGCCCGCCCTGGATCTTCCTCGGGCCGAGGGTTTCGTCAACGACTTTGCCGGGATCCTCCACCCCATGGAAAAGGAAAAAATGGAGAAGCTCGCCCGGCTGATCCAGGAGCAGACCGGCGCGGAGATGGCGGTGGTAGTGATAGACAGCTTTGCCCCCGCCGCCGACATCGAAGAGTACGCTCTGGAGCTCTTCAATTCCTGGGGCGTAGGACAGAAGGATCGGGACAACGGCCTTCTTTTGATCCTGGCAATGACGGAAAGGCGGGTCAGAATCGAGGTGGGCTACGGCCTGGAGGGGATCATCCCCGATGCCCTGGCGGGCCGGATCCTGGACCAGCGGGTAATCCCCGCCTTCCGGGAGGAACGCTACGGAACGGGCCTTCTGCAGGGGATGCAGGTCCTGGCCGGGGCCCTGGCTCGGGAGTATTCTCTGGATACAATAAAACTGGGCCTGCCCCACTTCGCCGTTCTGGAATCGAAGCCGCCTATCGAGGAGGAGCCGAGCTTCTTTGAAAACCTGGCCCTTTGGGGCGTGGTTATCCTGATGCTGGGCGCCCTGTTCTGGGCCTATATAGTTCCCTTCTTCTTTATCTTTATCCCATTTGTCCTTTTCGGAAAAAAAAGCAGCTTTGGCACCGATTTCTACGGTGGAGGGGGCTTCGGCTCCAGCGGCTCCTACAGCAGCAGGTCCTACAGTTCGGGATCCCGAAGCTCCGGC
>JAKQWJ010000260.1 GCA_029562045.1 Spirochaetota bacterium
ACTTTTCATCGTCGCGACCCCCATCGGAAATCTGAAGGACATAAGTCTCCGCGCCCTGGAGTGTCTCCAGGAGGCGGATCTCGTCGCCTGCGAAGACACCCGCCGGAGCCTGAAGCTTCTGACCCATTACGGAATCAGAAAACCCCTGCTGAGCTGCCACGGACACAACGAGGAGAAGGCCTCCATCCGCATAGCGGGACTCCTGGAGGAGGGAAAGACGGTCGCCTACCTCAGCGATGCGGGGACCCCCGCGCTGAGCGACCCGGGATCCCGGCTCGTCAGGGCGATACAGGACCGGGGCTTTCCCGTCGTCCCCCTGCCGGGCCCCTCGGCCTTCGCCACCCTGCTCAGCGTGGCGGGGTTTCCGGACAAAACCGTCACCTTCGAGGGCTTTCTCAGCCCCAAGTCAGGGCGCCGCCGGAGCCGCCTGCGGGAACTCCTGCAGCGGGGGGAAGCTTTCCTTCTCTATGAATCGGTCCACCGGATCCTCAAGCTCCTGGACGACATCGCCGAAGAAGAATCCGGGAGGCCCATCGTGGTAGGCAGGGAAATGACCAAGGAGTTCGAAGAGTACCTCCGGGGGACCGCCGGAGAGGTCAAACAGCGGCTCCAGGAACGGGATGCGGTGAAAGGCGAGTTTTCCGTGCTTGTCTCCGGCGGGAAAAAGAGTTAAAATTAGGCTGTAACCTGCCGATACTGAAGGCAGCAGGAAAGGAAGGGCTCCGGAATGACGATCGAAAGACTTGGACCGTTTGATCCCATCTCACAGTACAACAAGGCGGAAAAAGCGTCCAAACCCGTGCGCCTGCCCGGAAAGGACTCCATCGATCTGTCGGAAGAGGCCAAATCCAGGGCCGAGCTGTACAGACTTTCCGAAAAAGTGCGGATGAGCCCGGACATCCGGGAAGACCGGGTTGCGGAAGTCAAAAAGAAGCTGGAAGACCCGAACTATATCGACGACAGGATCAAGGGAATCGTGGCGGATCGAATCATCGACATCTTCGGCCTTTAGAGGCCCGTCGTTTCCCAGGAGAATCGAAAAGGCGGAGACAGGTATCTCTGCCTTTTTTTTATAACGGAGCGCGGGAAGTTATGGCGGAATTGTCCCTACGGGCGCCGGGAAAGGTCTTTTTCGGCAGCGACGTCCTCAACCTTGCGGGAACCCTGGCGGAGGTCTACGGGACCCGATCCATTCTGATAACCCATCACGCCCTCCACGAGGGACGCCATATCGAGAGGGTAAAGGGAATCCTCCGGGGTCGGGGCATCGAATGCATCGTCGTCGACGACGCCGACGCCCTCGGAAAAGGGCGGGCCGAGGACATGGCCCGGGCGTCCCGGGTCCAGGTGGTGCTGGGCATGGGGGGGATGCGGACCCTGTCCCTGGCCCGGAAAACGGCCTGTCTCCTCTCACCCCCCACCGGCCACCGGCCTCCCGGGGAGCCCTTTCCCTACATCGAGATCCCGACGGTGTTCCGGAACCCCTTCCTTCTGACCGACGCCTATCTGGACCAGGATTCTGAAGGCCGCCGCCCCCGCATCGTTCCCGGCCCGGAGGGGCTCCTCAAAGCGGCGCTGGTGGACCCCGGCCTGACCGCTACGCTGCCGCCCCGGATCGCCGGAGCCATGTTTCTGGACTCCATCCTGCAGTCCCTGGAAGGCTATCTGGCCGGGGACGGGAACTTCCTGTCCGACACCCTGTTCGCCCGGGCCCTGAAGCTTCTGGGGGAAGGGGTCGACGACACGGTGCGGGGATCCCGGGACCAGCGGCCCCGGGATCTGCGAGCCCGGGTCAAGGCCTCCCAGGCGGGGATCCTTTCGGCCCTCGGCCTGGCCACCTGCACCTCAGGAGCGGGATCCGCCCTCTGCCATTCCATCGGCTCCCTGTTCGACGCCCCCCGGGCCCTGGTGGGGGCGGTTCTGCTTCCTCATATCATGGACCTTCATCTGGGGGCGCGGGCGGAAAAGCTCGCGGACGCCGCCAAAGCCCTGGGGGAGGATGTTTTCGGCCTCACCACGGCGGAGGCCGCCGCCCGGGCCCCGGCCAGAACGCGAAGGATCATCGCCCAGCTCGGCCTTCCCGGCCGTCTCCGGGACCTGGATCTGAAGCCGGCGGAGCTGGTGGACGCCGCCGAGGCAGCCTCCCGTTTCGACGCGAAGGACGGGCTCCCCATGACGGTGGACTCTCTCTACGATATCCTGAAACGGGCCTACTGATTCCCGATGATTCCGCTGCGGAAGTTCCTGTCCCTCCCCCCCTCCACCCGCCTCCGGAAGGCCCACCGTCTCCTGCGGCAGTGGGAAAAAACCCTGCTCTCCGGGGATCCCTTCCCGGAGCCGTCTCTCATGGCCGGCTTTCTCGCCGCCCTGGACGGCTGCGGACTATCCCCGGACGCGGCTCGGGGCAGGGACCGCCTTCTCGGGGTTCTGTCCGGACCGGGACCGGCCTCGCCGGAGGAGCTTCTCCGGGAACTGGACTCGCTGCGTCA
>JAKQWJ010000050.1 GCA_029562045.1 Spirochaetota bacterium
GAAGGCTCCCGGAACGAAGAAGAGCCGATCCTCACCCGATACAACCGGGAGGGGCGGGAACTGCAGCTCGTCGCTCCGGGACCGGCGGCGATCTCCGGCGTCAAGCCCCTTAATTTTCAGCAGCGCATCGCCTTCGCCCTCCTTCTGGACCCGGAGATCCAGCTGGTGTCGCTGGTGGGCAAGGCCGGCACCGGGAAGACCCTGCTGGCCATCGCCGCGGGCCTGAAGATGACCATCGAGGACCAGAAATACTCCCGGGTCCTGGTGAGCCGCCCGGTGATTCCCCTGGGCAAGGACATCGGCTACCTCCCCGGCCCCAAGGACGAAAAACTGTCCCACTGGATGCAGCCCCTCTTCGACAACCTGGACTACATCCTCAGCGTCTACAAAAAGCCCACCCTGAAAACCGTGGACCAGCTCATGGCGGGCAAGCACATCGAGCTGGAGGCCATCGCCCATATCCGGGGACGATCGCTGCCGGGCCAGTACATCATCATCGACGAGGCGCAGAACCTGACTCCCCACGAGATAAAGACCATCGTCAGCCGGGCGGGACAGGGGACGAAGGTGGTGCTCACCGGCGACCCCTACCAGATCGACAGCCCCTACCTGGACGCGGACTCCAACGGCCTGTCCTACCTGGTGGACGTCTTCAAGAACCAGCCGATATTCGGCCACGTGACCATGAGGAAATCCGAACGGAGTCTCCTGGCGGAACTGGCGGCGGAACTGTTGTAGACCATGCCTCTCTGGAAGAAGAGCTTCTTCGCGATCATCGCGGCGGAGATGCTGGCCATAGCCGGTTTCGGGACCTCCACCCCCATTCTGCCCTTTTTTCTGCAGGATTTGGGCGTCCGGGACCCGGCGGCCCTGAAGTTCTGGGTGGGGGTCATCAACTCCTCCTCCTCCCTGTCCCTGGCGGTGATGGCCCCCATCTGGGGCCGGCTGGCGGATTCCTACGGCCGCCGGTCCATGCTGCTGCGGTCCATGTTCGGCGGGGGGCTGGTCATTTTCCTCATCGGTTTCGCCCGGAGCCCTTCGCTGGTGCTGACGCTCCGCATCCTCCAGGGAGCGGTGACCGGCACCGTGGCGGCGGCGACGGTGATGGTGGCGGGGCTGGTTCCGGAGGAGGAGGTGGGCCACCGGATGGGCCTCCTGCAGACCGCCATCTTCATCGGCAACTCCCTGGGGCCTTTTCTGGGGGGGTACATGGCCGACGCCCTGGGGAACCGCTTCACCTTTTTCGCCACCTCCCTGATGCTGATCGCCGCGGGCTTCATCGTCAGGTCCTTCGTGACCGAGACCTTCCTCCCCCTGCGGCCGGAAAGATTCCGGCTCCGGGATCTGGTCCCGGACTTCCCGATTCTCCGGGAGAACCGGCGCATCCTGGTTCTGATCGTCCTGGCGGCGCTCATCCAGGCCGGGAACTCGGTGGTGGTTCCGGTGCTGCCCCTGCATATCCAGAACATCGCCCGGACGGGCGCGAAGGTGGGTTCCATTTCGGGGCTCATCATAGGGGCCGGCGCCTTCGCCTCGGCGGTGTCCGCCGCCTCCATGGGGCGCTTCGCCTTCCGGGTGGGTTACGGGAAGCTTCTTTTCTTCGGCTTCGCCGCCGCCTCGGCGCTGCACCTTCCCCAGGGAGTGGCGGGGGACCCCTGGAGCATCCTTCTGTTCCGGATCCTGAGTTCCCTGGCTCTGGGCATGACGGTGCCCGCCATCAACGCCCTCATCGCCGCCACCGCGGCCAAGGA
>JAKQWJ010000052.1 GCA_029562045.1 Spirochaetota bacterium
GGCGGGAGAACCGCCGACCCCGGGGTGCCTGGGTGAACCCGCCGACCCCGGGAGAACCTCCGGCCCCGGGGTACCCGAGGCGGGAGAACCGCCGACCCCGGGGTGCCTGGGTGAACCCGCCGACCCCGGGGTGAGGGAAAACCTCCGACCCCGAGGTACCCGGGTGAACCCGCCGACCCCCGGGCGAGGTGAAGCCTCCGCCCCCGGGAAAGCCCGGTGAAACCCGGGACAACTCAGGAAATGGGAAACACCGGCAGTTTTTCCAGATAGATGAGGTCTTCCCCGGTGTAGCCCGCCTCCTCCAGCAGGACCGCCACCTTGGACACCACGGTGCATCCCGTTTTCAGAAGCAGTCTCTCCAGGGCGATGATGGACCCGCCGGTGGACACCACGTCGTCCACGATGCAGACGTTCCGTCCCCGGATCCGGGCCAGATCGGCGCCGTTCAGCACCAGAAGCTGCTCCCCCGAAGTGGTTATGGAGGTGACCTTCTCCACCACCGGGTCCTTCATGTAGGACTTGACGGATTTGCGGACGACGATGTAGTTCACCTGCAGCAGATTGGCTATGGCATGGGCCAGAGGAATGGCCTTGGCCTCGGGGCAGACCAGAACATCCACATCGTACCGGGGAAAGGAGGGGTGCTCGTAGAGGGCCCGGGCGGTGCGCTCCACCAGCTCCGTGTCCCCCAGCATGACGAAGCTGGCGATGGCCAGGGAGTCGGAGATCCGTATCTTCGGAAGCCGTCGCTTCAGGCCCGCCACCTTGAGGGTATAGAAATCTTCCATTGCGTCCCCCTACAGGCCGAAGGCCAGCTTCACCACCACCCCGGCGATCATGCCGAAGAAGGGGTTGAACCGGGCCGTCACCACCACCACGGCTCCGATGACCATGCCCTGGGGACCGAACCCGTAGGGACCCTGAAATGGACCGCCGGCGGCCAGGGCGTCGGCGATGTTGGTGGCGAAGGTGACGAAGGCCCCCAGAACGAAGAGGAAGCCGGTGATGCTGGACCGGTGGACGAAACGCCCGATGACGGGGAGCAGCTTCAACAGCAGGATCACCGCCATGATGCCCATCATCATCACCGAGGCCAGAAGGGGGTCCGGAGCCGTGGCGGTGCCGGAAATGATGGATTCCACGGGGCCGCCCCCCAGGAAGGTGGACCCCATGTCGGCGAGGCAGGAATAGATGGCCAGATGGTCGATGTTGGTCTGCGCACCGGCGATGGAACCGGTGATCTTGCCGAAGCTGATGTTGGCCCCGATGTTGAGGCAGGCGATGGACAGGGCCCCCAGCAGGATGTTCCGGTTTTTCCAGAACTTCCACTCGATGTTGCCGAAGTGGAATTTCTCTCTTTTCTCGTCGATGTGGGGGACATCCACGCTGAGGTTGAATCGGTGCCGGAACACCGGCATGTGCCGGATGGCGGCATAGACAATGGTGGACAGGGCCACGGAGATGATGATAGTCCGGGACAGGTCCTTGGTCAGAAACCATACCGCCAGGGCGCTCACCAGGGACACGGTCCCGGAAAGGTACTCCGACCGCAGAAGCTCGAAAGACACGTAGGCCAGCATGACCCCCACCCCGGCCATCATGGAAAACATGACAACCTCGCCGATGAAAGCCACGATGACCTCGTTGAGTCCCAGCAGGGAGGGGATGAGGAGCAGCAGGGCCCCCCAGAAGACCAGGGACAGTCTCTCCCGGACGGTGGACCCCAGGGTCCCCGCCAGGGTGATGGTTTCCGCCTGGAAGGAGATGGTGGCCACCGATTTGAAGGCCAGGGAGCCCAGGATTCCGATGATGAAGGCCACCGCGGTGGGAAAAGCGGCGAAGCCGAAGCTCAGGGCCAGAAGCCCCTGGGGAATGCCGTTAACCACAACCGCGAGGGAGGTCAGCAGGTTCTGGAAAAAATCCGCCATGATGGTTCCTTATCGAGAAAGTGACGCTGCGCGGCCCACAGCCGCTCCCATTTCTTACCATAGTGTGTTCGGGAATGTAAAGACTCCGGGCGGGTTGACGGGCCCCCACCTATTTCCTATCATGAAAAATCATGAAATGGGTGGAATGGCTCGAAACCACATCTCTGGCGGAAAACCAGATGTGGCGGATTCTTCTCTTCCTTCTTTCCATACTGTGCGCCTTTCTGGCGGCGCGGATCGCCCGGGGGGCTCTCCGGAGGAGCGCCCGAAAATCGGCGGCGGAGGGGAGGAGCGTTCTGGCTGCGGCACTGAAAGCGGCGTCGGCTTCGCTGGGGCTCCTGCTCGTCACCATCGGGGCCCGGATCGGAGTGGGGTTCCTGAGGATGGGCCCCGAGGCCTCCGGCGCCGTTCTTGCCGCCCTGGACGCCCTCTTCATCATTTCCATCACCTGGATCTCATACCGGATGGTGGATGTGGCGGAAAAGGCCCTGGCCAGGCTGGCCGTCGAATCGGAGAGCCGCCTGAACGACATGATGATACCGCTGGTCCGGAAGAGCCTCCGGGTCACCATCGTCATCCTGGGGGCCCTGCAGCTGGCCACCACCCTGAGCGACAAGCCGGTGACCTCCCTGCTGGCCGGCCTCGGCGTGGGAGGTCTGGCGGTGGCCCTGGCGGCCCAGGACACCCTGAAAAATTTCTTCGGCAGCCTGGTGATCTTTTCCGACAAACCCTTCGAGCTGGGGGACCGGGTCGTCGTGGACGGCCACGACGGAAACGTCGCGGGCGTGGGCTTCCGCTCCACCCGGATCCGGACTCTGGACGGCCACATGGTGACCATCCCCAACGGGGAACTGGCCAACAAGACCCTGCTGAACATCGGCAAACGCCCCCATATCCGCAGGGTCCTCAACATCGGCCTGGACTATGCCACCCCGCCGGAAAAAATCGAGCGGGCCCTGGAGATCGTCCGGGGACTCCTGGAAAACCACCCCGGGATGAACCCGGATTTTCCTCCCCGGGCATTCTTCAACGACTTCACCGAACAGGGCCTGAACATCCAGGCCGTCTACTGGTTCCACCCTCCCGCCTACTGGGACTACATGGCCTTCACCCAGGACCTGAACATGGAGATCCTCCGGCGCTTCCAGGCGGAGGGGATCAGGTTCGCCCTTCCCGTCCGCCGGGTGGAGATCCAGGGCTCCTGAAGGACTTCTTCCCGCCCCGTTGTTCCCATGCCGGCACCTCAACATCACAGGCCTTCCTGAACCAGGAGTGAAAGAAAGGCGGGAAATCCCCCAGGGACCCCCCGCCCATGCCGGCCCGGCCTCACTCCACCTCAGTCAGAGGAATTCCCAGAGCCTCCGCCACTCCCCGGCCGTAGGCCTTGTCGGCCTTCAGACAGTTGCCGATATGGCGGATCTTGATCATCCTCGGCGCGTCCCCCATGTTCCGGGCGGTGTTCTCGAAGAGCCGCTTTTTCTCCTCGGCGCTCATGAGGTTGAAAAGAGCCCCCGGCTGGGAGTAGTAATCATCGTCGTCGTCCCGATGGCTGTAGTGATCCGCGTCGCCCTCCAGCTTCAGGGGCGGCTCCCTGAAGGCGGGCTGCTCCTGCCACTCGCCGTAGCTGTTGGGTTCGTAGCCCAAGGCGCCGCCGAAGTTCCCGTCGGTCCGCATCAGGCCGTCCCTGTGGTAGCTGTGCACCGGGCATCGGGGGGCGTTCACCGGAATGAGGTGATGATTCACCCCCAGCCGGTAACGCTGTGCGTCTCCGTAGGAGAAGAGCCTCCCCTGGAGCATTTTGTCGGGGGAGAAACCGATCCCCGGCACCACGTTGGCGGGATTGAAGGCGGCCTGCTCCACATCGGCGAAGTAATTCTCCGGATTCCGGTTCAGCTCCAGCACCCCCACATCCATGAGGGGGTAATCCTTGTGGGGCCAGACCTTGGTGAGGTCGAAGGGGTTGAAGGGAACCTTCCGGGCCTGCTCCTGGGTCATGACCTGGATCTTCATATCCCACCGGGGAAAGTCCCCCTTCTCGATGCTGTCGAAGAGGTCCCTCTGGTGGCTTTCCCGGCACCTGCCGATGATCTCTTCCGCTTCCCGGTCGGTCAGGTTTTTAATCCCCTGCCGGGTCTTCAGATGGAATTTGACCCAGACCCTTTCGTTTTTTTCATTGATCAGGCTGAAGGTGTGGCTTCCGTAGCCGTTCATGTGCCGGTAGGACCAGGGGATGCCCCGATCGCTCATGGTGATGGTGACCTGATGCAGAGCTTCGGGAAGGCTGGTCCAGAAGTCCCAGTTGTTCCTGGCGCTCCGCAGATTGGTTTTCGGGTCCCGTTTCACCGCGTGGTTCAGGTCCGGGAACTTCAGCGGGTCCCGGAGAAAGAACACCGGGGTATTGTTCCCCACCAGGTCCCAGTTGCCCTCTTCGGTATAGAATTTTATCGCGAATCCCCGGATGTCCCGCTCCGCGTCCGCGGCGCCCCGTTCCCCCGCCACAGTGGAAAAGCGGACGAAGACTTCGGTCTTTTTCCCGATCCGGGAAAAAACCTTTGCCCTGGTGTACCTGGTGATGTCGTGGGTGACGGTGAAGACGCCGAAGGCCCCGGACCCCTTGGCGTGCATCCTCCTTTCGGGAATGACTTCCCGGTCGAAGTGGGCGAGCTTTTCCAGGAACCAGATGTCCTGCAGCAGCTGGGGCCCCCTCTTCCCCGCGGTGAGGACGTTCTGGTTGTCCTCCACCGGGGCGCCGCTGGCCCGGGTGAGCTTCTTTTTTTCCGTCATGATTGCACCTCCTTGGATCGGTCCGGATCTCCGGGTTTTCCGCCCGCTTTCTCATCACAGGATTCACACAGCCCGAAAAACTGGACGGTGTGTCCCGTTATCGCCCTGCCGGTGAGCCGTCGGGCCGCCTCCTCCAGGTCGGTCCGGAGCTCCATGGGAAAGTCCGTTATGGCGCCGCAGCGTCCGCACACGAAGTGGTAGTGGGGGCCCAGGACGGCGTCGAAATGTTCGATCCCGTCGCCGAAAACCCGCCGCGCCACCCTCCCCTCCTCCACCAGGATCCGGAGGTTCCGGTACATGTTCCCCAGGCCCGCTGAGGGGGACACCCGGCGCAGTTCGTCGAAGATCTGCGCCGCCGTGGGGTGGTCGCTCCGGGCGGTGATGATGGTGAGAATTTTTTCCCGCTGTGCGCTTCTCCTGCGTCTCATACCGCCGCCAATAAATTAATAGTGATTCTCATTATCATCCGGTTTCCGCGGGTTGTCAATCTTTTTCCGCCGTCCCGCGGGGGGCCCTATCCACGAATCGCGGAAACCGCTATACTGGGGCCCTGATTCGGTTTTCAGCGCTTTCGCGTCCCGTATTCCGAACATCATCCACATGCCTCTCATCGAGCCGAGATCATCGTCCCTGGCTCCCGGGAGCCAAGGAGTAATCCCTTTCATGAGTTTTGATCAGTTTTCCCTTCACCCCCGTCTTGTCCAGGCTGTGGGCGACGCGGGCTACACCTCGCCCACACCCATTCAGCGGGAGGCCCTGCCCCCCGCCATGGCGGGGCGGGACGTCCTGGGGCTGGCCCAGACCGGCACCGGCAAGACCGCCGCCTTCGTGCTGCCCATACTGCACCGGCTGGCGTCCTCGGCCCCGGAAAAAACCCCGGCCCCGGAGAATCGGGCTGCCCCGTGGGCGGTCTCGCCGGCACGGAAGTCCCGGACGGGTTTGACCGCTGCCCGGAAGACCCGGGCCCTGGTGGTGGCCCCCACCCGGGAACTGGCGGAGCAGATCCACGACGTGTTTCTCCAGTTCGGGGCCCGTCTGGGACTGAGCAGCGCCGTGGTCTATGGCGGCGTGGGCAAGGGACCCCAGGAGAAAAAACTCCGGCAGGGGGTGGACATCATCGTCGCCTGTCCCGGACGGCTGCTGGATCACCTGGGGGAAGGGGCCGCGGACCTTTCCGGCGTCCGGACCCTGGTCCTGGACGAGGCGGACCGCATGTTCGACATGGGCTTTTTTCCCGACCTGAAGCGCATTCTGTCCCATCTGCCGGAGGACCGCCAGACCCTGCTCTTTTCCGCCACCATGCCCGATGAGGTGCGCAGCCTGGCCGACGGGGTCCTGAAGGACCCGAGCATCGTCGAGATCGGTCTGAAGGCCCCGGCGAAGACCGTCTCCCACGGCATCTACCCGGTCCGGGGGGATCAGAAACTGCCCATGCTGCTGGCCATGCTGGACGGTCCCGCCTCGGGGAGAGTCCTGATTTTCGCCCGGACCAAACACCGGGCCCGGAAACTCTGCCGGGACCTGGAGAGGAAGGGCCATCGGGTATCGTCCCTCCGAGGGGACGATACCCGATGGCCCTTCCTCTCCAGGTCCCGGCAGAGGAAGG
>JAKQWJ010000063.1 GCA_029562045.1 Spirochaetota bacterium
GCAGGCCACCGTGGTCAGCGGCGGCCGGTAGAGCGCCGCCTCGTCCAGGTTGTCGAAACCCACGACGCCGAAGTCCCTGCCCGGCCGGACGCCCTCGTTCTCCAGCCCCATCATCAGGCCCAGGGCCACGATGTCGGTGTAGCAGAGGGCGGCGGTGGGCCGGGGGCTGGCGGCCAGGATCTCCCGGGCCATGGCCGCTCCGGCGGCGATGGAGGTCTCCGCGGGATACAGCATCTCCGGCCCCGCAGGAAGACCCGCCTCCCGCAAAGCGGCGACGAACCCGCCGGTCCGGTCCCGCCAGGGGGAGGTGACCGGCGAGCCTCCGACGAAAACCAGGTTCCGGTGCCCCAGGGACAGAAGATGCCGCACCGCGTCCTCCGCGCCCCTGCGGTTCGCCGCCCCGATGTAGTCTCCCCCCAGCCCGGGAAGGTGGCGGCAGAAAAGCACGAAGGGGACCTGGTGGGCCGTCAGGATCTCCAGGTCTTCCCGGCGGGTCCCCGCTGCGGGACAGATCAGAAGCCCGTCGACCCCGTACTCCAGCATCACCTCGATGGCTCGGGCCTGTTTTTCCACCCGCTCCGCCGCGTTGGCCCAGAGGATGGCCATTCCCGCCTTGTCCAGTTCCTTCTCCACCCCCACGGACATGGCGGAAAAGAAGGCGTTCTTGATGTTCGCCTCGATGATGCCCACGGAATGGGTCTTCCGGCTGCGCAGCGCCGCGGCGTTCCGGTTGTACACGTATCCGAGCCTTCGAATGGATGCCAGGACCCGTTCCGCGGTGGCCCGGGCCACCACCGGGTTTCCCCGCAGCACCAGGGAAACTGTGGATCGGGAAACTCCGGCGTCCCGGGCCACGTCGTCCAGCACGACGCGTTCTTTCGCCATAGACACAAAGCTAATCCCCGCCTCCTCCTTTGTCAATCGCAGAGAGGAAAATCGGAGAAAGGAATTCAGTTGACAGTTCATCCAAAATGCCCCACTCTGGGAAGCACGATACATCTCACTCTTCAGGAGGAACGATACATGAAAAGAGCGATTGTCGTTGTCCTGTCCCTGATTCTCGCCCTGTCCCTGACGGCGAATATTTTCGCCGGAGGCGAGAAGGAAAAGGCGGCGGCCAAGGCCATCAAGCTGGTGGGAGCCACCCAGCTTCCCGACACCTATGTCTTCTATAAAACCCTGGTGTTTTTCCGGAACAAGGTGCTGGAAAACTACAAGAACCCCATCGAGATCGATCTGCACCACTCCGGCGCCGTGGGAAACGAGAAGGACTACATCGAATACATGATCCAGGGCGTTTCCGTGGACTTCGCCATCAGCGCTCCGTCCTGGGCCGCCACCTTCGATAAAAGGGTGTCCTTCCTGGACCCGCCCTTCCTGTACCGGGACCTGGCCCACTGGGAAAAGGTCCTGGCCTCCGGCGAGGCCTTCAAACCCATCTATGACGACCTTCTGAAAAAGGGCCTGCGGATCCTGGGCTACGGCGGCGGCGGCACCCGGAACATGATCCTGCGCCGTCCCTTCACCACCATGAAGGAAGCCTCCACCATCGTCCTGCGGGTCATGGCCTCCCCGATCCAGTCGAAGATCTTCGGCGCCGTGGGCATGAAGCCCACCCCCATGGACTATCTGGAAGTCTACAACGCCATCAAGACCGGCGTCATGGACGGCCTGGAGAACGAGTCCGCCTCCCTCATGTCCATGAAGTTCTACGAAGTGGCCCCCTACATCGTCCAGACCCGCCACGCCATAACCGTCCGCCCCCTGTGGATGAGCGAGAAGAGCTTCCAGAGACTGCCCAAGGACCTGCAGGAGGTCATCCTGAAGGCCGGCAAGGAGGCCACCAAGTTCCACCGGGACACCGAAACCAAGGATGACGCGGACGCGCTGAAGGAAATGGAATCCAAGGGCATGATCAAACTGGTGCCCTTCGACACCACCGAAATGCAGCGCCTCGCCGCCCCGGTCCTGATGGACTACGCCAGGGAACTGGGAGCCGAGGACATCATGAAGGCGGTGCAGGCGGTGAAGTGATCCGCCATCGCCGGCGCGCGACGGGGACCCCCGCGGGGGTTCCCGTTTTTTTTTGACGCGGGCTGCGGTCCCCGGCAAGGCCCGCATCCGGGGCCGCCGCGGGGGATGCGTTTTTGTTTGACAAACCCGATTGCCGGTGTTACAGTTCGTTACATCGTTCCAAACATCAACGACAAGCGGAGAGGAGGGACCCTTTTTATGAAAAAAATCGCGTGGATCGCTCTTGCGATGGTTCTCGTTCTGGCCCTGCCGGTTTTCGCCGGGGGCGAGAAGGAAAAGGCGGCGGCCAAACCCATCAAACTGGTGGGGGGCACCATGCTGCCCGAGGGCCACGTCTTCTGGAAGGCCACGGTGAAGTTCAAGGAGCTTCTGGAACAGTATTACAAGGGCTCCGTTCCGGTGCAGGTGGACCTGCACCATTCCGGATCCCTGGGGAACGAGAAAGACTCCATCGAGTTCATGATCCAGGGGACGGCCATCGATTTCTACATCATTTCTCCGGCCTGGATCGCCACCTGGGACAAGGCCGCGCCCTTCATCGACGCTCCCTTCATTTTCAAAAATGTGGCCCATTGGGAAACCTGTCTCGAAAAGGATGTCCTGAAGCCCATCGAGGACAACATGATCAAGAAAGGGGTGCGCTTCATCGGGTACGGCGGGGGCGGAGTCCGGAACATCATCAGCAAGAAGCCCATCTACAAAATCGAAGAGTTCCCCACCCTGCAGATGAGGGTCCAGGGTTCACCGCTGCACCAGAAGGTCTTCACCGCCGTGGGCATCAAGGCGACCCCCATGGATTACATGGAAGTCTATAACGCCATCAAGACCGGAGTCCTGGACGCCCTGGAGAACGAGCCCGCCGGCCTGGAGGGGATGAAGTTCTACGAGGTGGCTCCCTACTACATCCAGACCCAGCACCAGATCACCACCCGCATCCTGGGCTTCTCCGAGCCCCGGCTGAAGACCTTCCCCAAAGACCTGCAGGAGGCCATCATCAAGGCCGGAAAGGAAGCGGGAGCCTACCACCGGAAGATCGAAGTGGCGGAGAACGAGGTCATCGTGAACAACCTGGTCAAAAAGTTCGGTCTCAAGGTGGTGCCCTTCGACAACACCGAGATGCGCAAACGGGCCATGCCGGTCATCGAGGAATTTTCCAAGGAAGTGGGCGCCCACGGCATCTACAAGGCCATCGAAGCGATCAACTAGATACGCGCCCCTGGGACAAGGGCGGGCGGACGCCCGCCCTTTTATTCCGGCAAAAACCACACTAGGGTAACAACCATGGCATACTTCCGATTCTGTGAAAAGTACGCGAAGTTTCTCCTGCGGACCCTTTTCGTCCTCGGATTTTCCCTTCTGTTCGCGGTGACCCTGCAGGTGGCGGGGCGCTACGTTCCCTTCGTGCCCCGCTATCTCTGGCCGCTGGAACTGACCAACTTCTCCCTGATCTGGATGATCTTCATCGGATCCATCCTGGGTGTCCGGGAGGGACGGCACTTCAATGTGGATATCTTCTCCTTCGTCAATGTCAGACTGAGTCCGACCTTCAACTTCTTTCTCCGGCTGGTCTACTACTTCGTCCTGCTGGTGGTGACCTGGATCTTCATCTACTACGGCTATCAGTACTTCATCAACTGGGGTCTCATCCAGTCCTCGGACATCACCGGGATCAACCTGGGCTGGCTCTACGCCTCGGTCCCCATCTCCGGCGTTTCCTGGCTCATCTTCCTGGTGGAGAGCATTCTGAAAGAGTTCATCAAACCCGAAACCGCAAAGGGAGGCGCGTAAACATGGACGGCGGAACAGTATTCATCATAATGTTTTCCCTGCTGGTGGTCCTCATCCTGCTGCGCGTTCCGGTGAGCTTCGCCCTGGCCTTCGCGGTGGTGCCCATCCTGCTGCTGACGCCGGCGGTCACTCCCATCATGCTGCTGCAGAGGATGATGATCCAGTACGGCTCCTTCATCCTGCTGGCCATACCCTTCTTCATCCTGGCGGCGAACATCATGAACGAGGCGGGGATAACGAACCAGCTCATGCGGTTCGCCCAGTCCATCGTCGGCTTTCTTCCCGGGGGGCTGGGCCACATCAACGTTCTGGTCAGCATGATCTTCGCGGGCATCTCCGGGTCCTCCAACGCCGACGCGGCGGGGATCGGGTCGGTCATCATCCCGGCCATGGTCAAGGAAGGCTATGACGTCAACTTCACCGTGGCGGTCACCGCCTGCTCGGCGGTCATGGGGGTCATCATCCCCCCCAGCATCATCATGGTGGTCTGGGGCGGGGTCATGAACGTTTCCGTGGCGGGGCTCTTCCTGGCGGGCATCATCCCGGGGATCCTCATCGGGCTGCTGCAGATGGTGGTGGTGCTGATCTACGCCCTGAAGTACAACTACCCCCGGCAGGCGAAGTTCTCGATCAAGGAAGTCTGGGACAGCCTGAAGGACA
>JAKQWJ010000102.1 GCA_029562045.1 Spirochaetota bacterium
CCCCGGGTGCGGGTCGGCGTGGAAAAACCCGTGGGAGAAGATCTGCTCCACCACCACCTCGGCGCCGCTGCGGGCCACCGCCCTGGGGTCCGCCCCGGCGGTCAGGAGGGCCCGCAGGTCCGACACCTTGATGCCGTCGACCCTTTCCATCACCAGAACCCGCCGGGTGCTCAGCTCGTCGTACACCCGGGGAACATGGAGCCGGGGATTATTCCGGAACCGGTGGGCGAACTTGCGGATGTTCGCCGCCTCCACGGTGAAATCGATCTCCCGGCGCAGGGACTTGCCGAACTCGTCGATCACCGCCGAGGGGTTCAGGGCCTGCCCCCGCAGGAGGGCCCTCTCGATGAGGGACGCGAAGAGGTGCATGATTTCGATGTCGGTGGTGACGATTTCCTCCAGATCCGGCCGCTGGATCTTGACCACCACCCGCTCCCCCGTGGGGAGTTCCGCGTAGTGTACCTGGGCGATGGAGCCCGAGGCGGTGGGCTTCTCCTGGAAACGGGCGAAGATCCTCTCCGGCGGGCTGCCCAGTTCCTCCTCCACGATCCGCCGCGCCTGGTCCGAGGGGAAGGGAGGCACCTGGGACTGGAGCTTCTCCAGCTCCAGGATAAGACCCGGCGGCAGGATGTCCGGCCGCCCGCTCATGATCTGGCCGAATTTGATGAAGGTCAGACCCAGTTCTTCCAGGACATGGCGGATCCTGACCCATTTGGAAGTCCGCCTTTTTCCTTCGGCGGCCTCCCCGGAGAGACGTCCCGAGCGGCCGGGAAGCCTTCCCAGATGGGAGCGGTCGAGGAACTCACCGAACCCGTGCTTGATCAGGACCCGGATGATTTCCCGGTATCGGTTGATGTGCCTCTGGGTTTTCCACCGGACCCTGCGTCCCCCGCCTGTCATGTCCCCACCCGGGTGGATGCCGTCAGGAGGAAGCGGCCCGTCTCCGGGCGGCCACGAATCGGACGAACTCGTTGATGTTCTTCATGACGATCCGGTCCGACAGAACCTCGATGCGCCTCTGGGAGACGAAATGGTTGATGACCTCCCGGCATTTGTCGGTGGGCAGCCCCGCCCAATGGGCGATGTCGTCGATGCTGGTCTTGAACTCCCTCTTTTCGCTGTCCTGGTTCTGGCCGGGGTCGGTTTCCGCCAGCATGAGAAAAACATCCGCCACCCGGGCCTGCAGATCGTCCAGGGTGAGGATCATGAATCTCCGCCTCTGGTCGTAGATGCGTTTGGAGAAGAGTTTCAGAAGCTTCATGGCGATCTGCGGGTTTCCCCGCATCAGAATCTCGAAGTTGGCTCTGTTGAACTCCAGGGTCTTGACCTGGTCCAGGGCCACCGCGTTGGCCGAACGGGGGACTTCCTCGAGAATCGCCATCTCCCCGAAGATCTCCCCGGGCTGCAGGATGTCGATGGTTTTTTCAATCTCCCCCATCACCCGGGAGATGTGCACCCTGCCGGACTGGATGAGGTAGAAGCTGTCCCCCGGCTCGTGCTCGCAGAAGATGATGTCCCCTTTCTGAAAAATGACGGCGAACCGTTCAAAGGCGGAGAGGGAGAGGCTCATTTCTTTCTCTCCTCCAGCGTCCGGACGGCTTTTTGGGCCTTCCGTCGGATGGGATTGTCCTCCGAGGCCATGGACAGTATCTTGCTGTAGAATCCCCGGGCCCGGGCTTCGTCCCCCTTGGCCTCGTAACACTGCCCCACGTAGAACAGGGCGTCCGGCAGATCCGGCATCTTCGGGTAGCTCTGCACCATGGCGGTGAAATGACGGATGCACTGGTCGTGCTGACCCAGATGGAAGTAGCAGCGCCCCAGTTCATACAGGGACTTGACGGTGTACTCCTCGTCCACGCCGGCGTCGGCGATTTTTTTGAATTGCTTCAAAGCCTCGGCGAAGTTGTTCTGGCTGAAAACGCTCACCGCGTTGTAGTACAGCTTGGCGGTTTCCGACAGCTCCGGAGCCGACGGCTTCGGGGCCGCCGCCGGGGCCGCCATCGCCGCGGGTGTCCCCGGGACGGGGCCCTTGCCGGAACCGTACTTCTGGGCGTACTGCTCCGCCATGGTCCTGTTGCCGGCGGCTTCCGTGGCAAATTTTCCCGACGGGTAGTAGGTCAGATAGCGGCGGAAGACATGGACCGCCTGGGGGTACATGCGTTTTTTGAGATAATACTCGCCGATGCTGAAAAGGCCCGCTTCCGGGTCGGATTTTTCCTCCTGGGACAGGAGGTTCTGGACCCTAACGTGGATCCTCCGAAGCTGGTTCGAAAAGACCTTCAGCATCTTCATGATGACCCGGGTATTCTGGGCGACGAACTGTTCGAACTCCGGCACGGAGAACTGGACCACCTCCGCATCCCCCAGGACCAGAGCGCTTTCCTCCCGGGGGTAGCGCCCTAACGCGGACTTGACCCCGAAGAACTCCCCGGTCTGGATGAAGTCCCGGACCTCCTGCCCGGTTTCGATGTCCTCCGACGTGAGACTTATTCGGCCGGTTTTGAGGATGTAAATTTTCTCGCTGGCGTCCCCTTTGAAGTAAATCACGGAATTCGCCTTGTAGGACATCGCTTTCGGTGCCATCTGGTATCCCGTTTTTCTCCTCTACCAACTCTAAACGCTCGGCTGCGGAAAATCAAGAATCCTGGCGGCCGTTCCGCCGGAAGGGCTCCCGCCGATTATCATTATCGGTGAAAATGCCCAAAAAAGAAACAAAAACTTGTCCGTTCCGGGGATCCTCCGGGGAATGTCTTGACCGAAGGCGGTTTTTGCTGTGCTATGGAAGCATGGTGGACCTGCACACCCATTCCACCCATTCCGACGGCTTCCTGGACCCCGCGGCCCTCCTCCGTTTTGCCCGGGAAGCGGGGCTTGCCGCCCTGGCACTGACGGACCACGACACCATCGGCGGCCTGGCGGAGGCGGACGCCGCCGCCGCGGAGGCGGGGCTGCGCTTCATTCCCGGCATTGAAATCGAGGTTGCCCATACCGGGGGGGAGTTTCACCTTCTGGGACTGGGGATCTCGGGCTCCCGGGAGCGTCTGGAAAAAACCCTCGATTCTCTGCGCCGGGCCCGGACCCGGCGGAACCTGCTCATCCTCGAAAGGATGCAGGACGACGGCGTGGATGTGGAATACCCGGAGGTGGAGGCTCTGGCGGGGGGAGAGATCATCGGGCGGCCCCACTTCGCCCGCATCATGGTGGCCAAGGGGGTGGTGAAAAGCGTCGACGCGGCCTTTCAGCGCTTCCTGAAACCGGGAATGCCCTACCACGTTCCCAAGGAATCCCTGGGTCTCCGGCAGGCGACGGACCTGATCCATTCCGCCGGGGGAAAAGCGGTCATCGCCCACCCCATGAGCCTGGGGCTGTCGTGGTGGGAGCTTCCGCAGCGGATAAAGGCCTATCGCGACCTGGGAGTCGACGGGCTGGAGGCCTACCACCCCGGCGCCGACCGCCGGGAGTGCCGCCGGCTGGAGAAGATCGCCCGGTCCCTGGGCCTCCTGGTCACCGCGGGGTCGGACTTCCACGGCCCCTACATGCCGGGCCGCCGGATAGGCCATTCCTGCGACGGCCTGCCCATCGACGACGTTTTCGCCGCCCCCTTCCTCTGAGTTCCCGGAGGCCCCTCCCCCGCCGGACCCGGAAGACCGGCGCCTCATTTCCCTGCGGCCTCCGGGGCCCCGTCCTTGCCGGAGGCGGCGGAATGGGCTATTCTGGAAGCAGCGGAATATGCGCGGAACACTGGAACGGATCGGCGGGGGGGTCCTGCGGCGGGGACGGGACCTGTTCTACGCCACGGGCTACTTCCTGGAAGTCCTCAAGGAAACGGGGCGTTTTCTCCGGGCCCGTCAGGTGGGCTACGGCTACCGGGTCCTGATCATGCAGATCCTGTTCACCGGCGTGGAGGCTCTGGGGATCATCGCCGTCATCTCCCTGTCCCTGGGAGCGGTCATCATCGTCCAGGGGCTCAACCTGCTGCCCCAGTTCGGCCAGGGGCGGCTGATCTACGGCATCCTCATCGCCGTCATCACCCGGGAACTGGGACCCATCCTGACCGCCTTCATCATCATCGCCCGTTCCGGGACGGCCATGTCCACGGAGCTGGGCAATCTCATCATCTCCCACGAAATCGAGGCCTACATCGCCTTCGGCATCAAGCCCATATCCTACCTCATCGTTCCCCGTTTTCTGGGGGTCACCATCTCGCTGGTCCTGCTCAACCTGTACTTCAATCTCTTCGGCCTGCTGGGCTCCTTTCTGGTGACCCAGTTCGTCAAACCTCTGCCCCTGGGAGAGTACCTGTACGAGCTTCTGTCGACCCTGAAGGCGGCGGATGTCATTTCGTCCCTGGTGAAGAGCCTGGCCTTCGGTGTGATCATCTCCGTCACCGCCACCTACTACGGTTTCCGGGTGGAGCAGTCCTCCACCGAGGTTCCCCAGATGGCCATCAAGGCGGTGGGGCGGAGTTTCATCCTCTGCATCCTGGCCAATGCGGTGGTGACCCTGGTGTACTATCTGTAGGGGAAGGGCGATGGACGCGGTCATCGAATTGAGGGAAGTCTCTCTGGTCCGGGACTCCACGACGATCCTGGACTCGGTGTCCCTGGTCGTTCCGAAGGGAAGCTGCGTCGTGGTCATGGGGTATTCCGGCAGCGGGCATACGGCCCTGCTGAAAACCGCCGCCGGCCTGGTTCCCGCGGACCGGGGGAAGGTCTATTTCGAGGGCCGGGACATGGACAGGATGTCGGAAGCGGAGCTGTTCCGTTTTCGGGGGCGCTGCGGTTTCGTGTTCCAGGACGCCGCCCTGTGGGCCAACATGAGCGTTTACCAGAATGTCGCGCTGCCCCTGCAGTTTCATCGCCGCGGCATCGGCCGGGACGAGATCGACGCCCGGATCCGGGAACTTTTACGGGAGTTCGACTTCCGGGACAACCCGGAGCTGCGCCCCGCCCGCCTCTCCGCGGGGGAGAGGAAACAGGTCTCCTTCATCCGGGCCATGATCCTGGATCCGGAGGTCCTGTTTCTCGACGACCCCACCTCCTCCATCGACAATGTCCTGGCGGACCGGATCCTTTCCATAATGGCGGGCGGAAAGCGGCGGGGGAGGACCCTGGTCATAGCCACCCACAGCGCCGCCTTCACCACCCGGCTGGCGGACTACCTGGTGGTCCTCCGGGAGGGCCGGGTGGTGGAACAGGGTCCCATCGGGGAAGTTCTCCGCAGCTCCGACCCCTACGTCGCCGCGGTGCTGTCGGAGAACCTGAGCCAGGCCGCCGCCTACGACGGGGACATCCTGGACCTTCTGGAGGACGGCGGGTTTCCGGGGGAAGATTGACAGCCCCGGGAACGGAGGCTGGATTGGAGGACCGATGAAGTTCAAGATCAAGTATGCGTCCCAGATCGTCGGCGTTTTCGTCATCCTCGCCTTTCTCTTTCTGGCGGTCATCCTGATGCTGATGGGGGTGAACCAGCGCTGGTTCGCGAAAAACTACCTTTTCAAAAGCCGGTTCGCCTCGGGCACGGGGCTCAGCGTGGGCATGCCCATCAGCTTCAAGGGCTTCGACATCGGAAAAATCCGGGCCATCACCCTGGCGGAAGACAATACCGTGGAGATCGACTTCACCATCCAGGACACCTTCTATCCCAAGGTCTACGAAAACTCCCTCCTCCAGCTCCGGACGAACCCGCTGGGCCTGGGGGGCGGCCTGTTCTTTCACCAGGGGAAGACCCCCACCCCTCCCCTGGAGGAGTTCTCCCAGATTCCCTCTCTGGACCTTCCGGAGGGGCGGGAAATCGCCAGGAAGGGCCTGGTAAACATGCCCAAGGACGACGACCCCGTCAACCGCCTCATCGGAGCCATCGAGCCGATCCTGACCAACGCGGACCTGGCGCTGGTGTCCATGGAAAAACTCCTGGCCACGGTGGACTCCGCCCTCGCCGGCGGGTCCTCCACTCCATTGGCGGCGGTGGTGGACGGGGCGGCCCGGAGCGCCGGGAATCTGGGGACCATCACCGCCCAGGTGGCCCGGAACCTGGAAACCACCCTGGGCGAGACCAACGCCCTCCTGGCCAATCTGGGGGAGATCACCGCCAATCTGCGGGAAACCACCGCGGCCCTCCGGGACCCCCGGGGTATGGTCAAAACCCTTCTGGACCCCAAGGGCTCCCTGGCCACTCTGCTGGACGACAACGACCGCCTCTTTCTGCAGCTGGAGGGGATACTGCAGGGGGCCGCCGGAGGGGTCGGCGAACTCAAGGACTTCGCGGCCTTCGTCAACACCACCCGGCCCCAGCTTCTGGGGGTCCTCGAAGAGGGGCGGGAGGCGGTCAGACTGAGTCAGGATGTCCTGCAGGGGCTCCGGAACAACCCGCTGCTCCGGGGCGGAGTCCCCCCCCGGCCTCCGGCCCCGACGATCCAGACGGGCTACCGGGACGAGGCCCTGCGATGAACGCCCCCCTTCTGACGCTGGCGGTCCTCCTCCTGGCCGGAGCATCCTGCTCCTCCGCGCCTCCACCGAAGGAGGAGGTCTTCGAAAAGCGGGGCCAGGCCGCCCGGTATCTGGAGTTCGGCAACAGGTACTACCGGGAGGCGATGTTCGACCAGGCCCTGCGTTTTTACGATCTGGCCCTGGAGCGCTACAGTTCCCTGGACGACCGGGAGGGTCAGGCGGCGGCCCGGAACTCCATGGGCAAGGTTCTTTTCCTGACGGGAGATCTGGACGGGGCCATGGAGGAGTACCGCAGGGCCCAGGCGCCGGCGGAGGCCTCGGGCCGTCCGGCCCTGCTGCTGCAAAGCGCCAACAACATCGGCGAAATCCTGATCCGGCGGGGACAAAACCGGGAGGCCGCCGATCTGTTCCGGAAGGCTCTGGAACGTTTCGAGTATTCCGGGGCCGGAACCCTGGAGCTGGCGGTGCTGCATCACAACCGGGGGGTGGTCTTCCGCAACCTGGGGGATCTCCCCGCCGCGCTGGAGGAGGCGGAGCGGGCGGCTGTCATGAACCGGGAGGCCCGGCGCTTCGAGGAACTGGCGGCGAACCATTACCTCACCGCCTCGATCCATCTTCTGGGAGGAAACACCACCCAGGCCCTGGGGCAGGCCGAACTGGCGCTGGAACTGGACAAAAAAATGGAAAACAGCCTGGGCATCGCCCAGGACCTGTCGGCCATCGGGGCGGTATACGAAAAAACGGGAAGGACCACAGAGGCCCGGGATATGTACACCCGGGCGTTTCTCGTATATCGTTCCCTGCGGCACCTTCCCGGCATGCGGACCAGCCTGGAGGCTCTGGAAGCCGCCGCCAGGACCCTGAACCTCCCGGAGGAGGAAAAAAAATATCGTGAAGCCCGCGAACAGCTGTCCGTCCCGCCCCATCCGTGATTTCCTCGGCAAAAGCCTGCGGGGCTACGCCGGGGCCGCAAAGAAGGCCCTGGGTTTCGCCGCGGCGCTGGCGGCGGTGGCGGTGTCTTCCCTGCTCATCTCCGTTCCGCTGTGGTATTTTTCCTCCCGCCACGAGGAGGGCTACGGGCTCTTCGCCCTCCTCGTCACCGCCGCCGCGGTCTACCCGCTGGGGCGGAAGCTTCTCCGCGCCTGGCGGGAAGCGGGGAGTTTCCGGCGTTTCGCCGGCCGCCGCCTGAAGCCGGCGGCCCGGCGGGCCGCCGGCTTTCTCGCCGCCGCGGCGGGGCTCTATGGGGTGGTCCTTCTTTTCGTCACCGGCCGGACCATGGCCGGCGTCTCGGCGGGCGCCCTGTACGCGCTGTTCTTCGGTTTCTACCTGTCGGCCCGGCGCGATGGCCCGTAGAACCGGGTTCGCGGCTGTCCTGATCCTCCTGGCGGCGGGAATCGCCGCGGTTTATCCCCTCATCCGGAGGCTCAGGACA
>JAKQWJ010000117.1 GCA_029562045.1 Spirochaetota bacterium
GCGGCGGCATAGGCGTCGGAGAGGGAGGCGCGCCGGACTGCCGCGTCGGCGGTTTCCCGGTCCACACCCCGTCTGACGAGCCCCGCCAGAAGGAGTCGGCGCCCCTCCCGGGTTCTTTTCATGCGGAACTCTATCCACAGTTCGGCGTATCTGCGGTCATCCAGGTGGCCCTCGTCGGACAGCCGGTCCAGGGCGGCTTCGATGTCCGACTCCTCGTATCCCCGGGCGGCGAGTTTGACATGAAGCCCCCGGCGGCAATGTTCGATCCGGGCGAGAAGGGACAGGGCCTTGTCGTAGCAGTTCATCTTCCGACCATTGGAATAAAAAAACCCCGAGGAAAGGCAGGCTCCCCGGGGTCTATGGATGCATCCGACCGGTGTTTTACCGCTTGGAGAACTGGAAGCTCCGGCGGGCTTTGCGTTTGCCGTACTTCTTTCGTTCCACCATCCGGGAATCCCGGGTCATGAATCCGTTGGCCCGAAGGGCGGGCAGGTTGGTGGCGTCGAAGGCCACCAGGGCCCGGGCGATTCCATGACGGGCGGCGCCGGCCTGGCCGGTGAGCCCTCCGCCGGCGACATTTATTTTGATGTCCACCTTCCCGTCGTTGGCGGTGGCCATCAGGGGCTGCATGACCATGTACATATGCTCTTTGTTGAAGAAATACTGTTCGGCGGGCCGTCCGTTTATGACGATGGCGCCGTTCCCGGGAGTAAGATAGACGCGGGCGACGGCGGTTTTTCTGCGTCCGGTGCCATGCTTCATGGAAGAAATGTTCACGGGTTTCTCCTGTTCCTTAGATTTCCATCTGTTCCGGTTTCTGTGCGCCGTGGGGGTGGGATTCTCCCGCATAGACCTTCACGTTCTTGAACAACTTTCGGCCCAGGCGGTTTTTCGGCAGCATGCCCCGGATCGCCGTTTCCAGCGGAAAGGTGGGCTTTCGGGCGATTACCTTCTCGAAGGTTTCCGCCTTCAGGCCGCCGGCGTGCCCGGAATGCCGGTAATACACTTTGGCTGCCCGCTTGTTGCCGGTGACGGCGATCTTGTCGGCGTTGACCACGACGACATAATCGCCCAATTCCTGATGGGGAGTGTAATACGGTTTGTTTTTTCCCCGCAGGACCGAGGCGATCTTTACCGCGACCCGGCCCAGGGTTTTTCCCGACGCGTCGACGATGTACCATTTCCGTTCGACATCTTTCGCTTTGACATATATGGTTTTCATTTTCTTGCCCTTTCCATGGGTGCTTTTCGACTGCAAGCCGAGAGGGGATAGTAGCACACCGGGCGGATACTGACAAGACGGAAAAACCGTCCACCTGGGCGGGCTCCCCGGGGCTGCGGGCGCCCGCTGCGGTTTCGGCGACGCCTCTCCGCATCCGTCCGCCGGGTCACGTCCCCGACGCTTCGTTCTTTCTTCCTTCCTTTTTCGCTTCCTTTCTGTCTTTGAGGTCCACGGTCCCGATGAAAATCGCCACCAGACCGACGGCCAGCGCGAGGACGGGAAGTCCGCCCCGCAGGAATACCGATACATGCGGCCACCATCGGGGGGACCAGGACACGGGGAGCACCGTGTACAGGGCCGTCGCCACCAGAGCGATCCCGAGCCAGAGAGCGACCATGGAGGGCATTATAGAATTTTCCCGTATTGATTTCAAGCGGTATTATCCGTACCTTTCATCGGGAGGAGCTTCCCGTGCGGGTAAAGATAGATCAGGAAAAGTGCATCGGCTGCGGTCTCTGCGAGGAACTCCTCCCGGAGGTCTTTTCGGTGGGCATGTTTCGAACCCGGGTGGTCCGGTCCCTCCTGCGCCCCGAGGAGGAAGAGGCGGCTTTATCCGCAGCGCTGGATTGCCCCGTGGGGGCGATTTCGTTCGCGGAAACCGGACCCGGAGGCTTATCGGAGGGACCGGCGGAAGATCATGATGATGAAAGCCACGGCGAAAAATAGCATGGGCAGATTGGACAGAACCAGGTTGAACACCGGAACCCCCCGGAGGACGAGCAGCTCGGAGTTCACGATGCCGAAGGCTCTGAGGGTCTGAAAAACGCTCTCGCCGTAACTCACGATGACGCCGAGAATCACGAACATCCAGGCCGTGTCCCGGGTTTTTGACCAGAGAAGGATGGACAGAAAGGTGACGACGGATTCCACACTCAAACGGCTGAGGATCGTCACCATGTACTCGAAGCTCATGGGCAGTCTCCCGTCAAGATTTTGCTGAACAGAGCCGCTCCACCAGAGCCTTTTCCCCGGGGGACCAGATCCCCGGCAGAATGGACGGCCGTTTCGGGTCCGGCGAGATTATGACCCCGGCGGCGAGAAGGCGGGAGCGTAACTCCGGATAATCCGCCTCCTCTTCGGGGAAGCAGTAGGGTCCGAACCGCTTCCAGCCCGGGAGCGACCAGTCATTCCAAATATCGGGAGAAGAGCCCCGCTTCTGCAGTTCCAGGGAGGCGCGATGAAGGCCCGCCGCCAGGAACGGGGACACCGGGTCCCCGGGGAGGAGGTTTTTCTCCCGATCCGGGGAGCAGGCGAAAAAAACCGGCTGGGGGGCGAAGGCCCCGGGAAAGGGCAGGATCGGAAGGAGAACGGAAAAACCGGAATAATCCGCCTCGGCCAGGGGACGGAAATAAACGGCCTCCTCCGGCGCCGGGCCGAAGAAGGGCTCCCGGATATCCTTTTCTTCCAGCGGACGCCCCAGGAAAACGCCCACAGCCCCCAGGGCTCTGTCGAAGGAGCGGTAGACCCGGAGGGACCAGGACCCGGGAACCAGGCCGGCCAGGCTTTTTTCCAGGCGCCGGTCGTGGATGGACGGGGCCTCCGCCAGGAGACCCCGGGAGAGCTGGTTTTTCAGCGTCGTCCCCAGCCCCGGGGGCCGATGGCCCAGAAGGGCCCGACCGCCGTTCAGCCACAGGTCCAGATGCCTCCGTCCCCGGGGGTCGAAAAGGTGGTAATCCCGGGCGCGGCGCACCATCGGTGTTTCGGAGGGTTCCGGGCTCATCCTCATGCTCCATCGACGGCGATCCGCTCCAGCCGTCTTTCATATTTCGGCAGGAAACTCAGGCTCCTTCCGGAGGAGAAATGCACCACCACCACCAGATTGCCCCCGGTGACGGATCGTTTCCAGATGTAACCCGGGCCGTGCTCTTCGTGGTATACCGGGGCGCCCACGGGAAAGCCCGCCTCCTCCGGCGACAGCGGCTCCTCCGTCCCCCGGATACCGTCGGGGAGTTCCATCAGGAATCGGGAGGGCTCGAACTCCTGAAGGCGGCCGTGGAGTCTCCGGCTCCGGCAGTGGGTGAAGTGGACCTCCTTCCGCGCCCGGGTGATGGCGACGTAGAACAGCCGCCTTTCCTCCTCGATGTCCTCCTCCGACTCTTCCCCCCCCCGGGGAAAGACCCCCTCCTCCATCCCCGTGACGATGACCCTGTCGAACTCCAGGCCCTTGGTATTGTGCATGGTAATCAGGGTGACCCGGGTCAGGGGGTCGTTCTTGTCTTCCGCCTCCCGGATCCGGGCGCTGTCCAGTTCGATTCCTTCCAGAAACTCGGACAGCCCCTCCGGGCCCTGGGGGTACAGGGAGGCGGCGTTGACCAGTTCCTCCAGGTTCTGGAGCTTCTGCGTTCCCGCCACCTCGTCCTGGTTTTTATGGTAGTCCTCCAGTCCCGAGTCCCGGATCAGCCTTTCCACGAAGCGGGGGAGGGGGTCTGCCTCCAGACTCTCCCGCAGCGTCCGCTGGAGGAGGAGGAAATCCTCCAGGGATGTCGCCGCCCTGCCCCGGAGATCGGTCCGGGCCTGAGTCATTGCAGCGGCGATGTCCCCGTCGGGTCCCAGGCGGTCCAGGATGCGGGACACCGCCGTTTCTCCCAGACCCCGGGGGGGCTTGTTGATGATCCGCCTGAAAGAGACCTCGTCCCGGGGGTTCGCAATGAACCTGAGAAAGGCCAGGGCGTCCTTGATCTCCTCCCGTTCGTAGAAACGGAGGGTTCCGACGATGCGGTAGGGCAGGCTTTCCCGGAGAAAGAGGCTTTCGAAGACCCGGCTCTGGGCATTGGTCCGGTACAGGATGGCCGTGTCCAGGTCGGGCTTTTTCCGGAGGAGAGAGAGGCAGAACGCCGCCTCCTCGTCCTGGTTCTCGCAGGTGACGATTGAGGGCTGGAGCCCCGCTTCGTTGGCTGTCCACAGGGTTTTTCCCAGTCGTCCCCGATTATGGTCCACCACCGCGGCGGCGGCGGCGAGGATGTTGCCGGTGGACCGGTAGTTCTGTTCCAGGCGGATGATCTGCGTTCCGGGGAAAACTTCGGGAAAGGCCAGGATGTTCCGCACCTCCGCCCCCCGGAAACGGTAGATGGACTGATCGTCGTCGCCGACGACACAGATGTAGGCGTCCGGAGCGGCCAATTCCCGGAGCAGCCGGTGCTGGGCGACGTTGGAATCCTGGTACTCGTCCACCATGATGACCTTGAACCGGTCGTGGACCCGGCGCTTCACCTCCGGCGATATCCGGAGCAGTTCGACGCAGCGCAGAATGAGGTCTCCGAAGTCCACATTGCCGATCCGGCGGAGTTTTTCCTCGTAGGCGGCGTAAATTTCCGGAAAATCCGGGTCCTGGCTGACGTCGAACAGGGGCTCGCCGGGGGAAAGGGCGAAGTCCTTCGCCCGGCCGATGAGGAAGGCGTAACGGGCCAGGGACCTCCGTTCCCGGCCGGGGTAGAGGGTCTTCAGCAGCGAAACCATGTCGTCTTCGTCGTAGATCGAAAAATTGGCATGAAGTCCCAGGGCTGCGGCGTTTCTCCTCAGGAGCCAGGCGCCGAAGGAGTGGAAAGTGCGGATAAGGACTTTTTCCGCCCCCGGGGAAAGCCCCACCGCCCGTTCCTGCATCTCCCGGGCCGCCTTGTTGGTGAAGGTCACCGCCAGGATGTCCCAGGGGCTCAGGTTCCGGCTTTCCAGAAGATGGGCGATTTTTACCGTGATGACCCGGGTCTTTCCCGATCCGGCCCCGGCCAGAATCAGGAGGGGCGGACCGTAATGCAGGACCGCCTGACGCTGCATCGGATTGAGTCCCCCCAGATAGGACGGTTCCCGTTTCGTCATAGGGCCTCCGCTTCCAGATCGATGCCGTTGCGGCGGGTTATCCGTCCCCGAACCAGATGCCCCGGAACGCTACCCGGCGGCGCGGCGGGCGCCGCTCCCGAGGCGTCTTCCGGGACCCTGTCCGGGGGCGCTGCCGGGACGCGTATTCCGGAGACGGAGGATGCTCCGGGGACGGAGGATCTTACCAGAACCACCAGGCCGTCCACCTCCGGAGCGTTCATGTAGCCCCGGGCCAGGGAAAGGTCGGCGCCCAGGACGGGCTCCTCCACCAGAAATTCCGTTTCCAGGCCCACGAAGCGGGACAGGCGTTCTTCGGTTATGGAAATCTGCGCCTCCCGGACAGCCTCCAGACGGGCCCGGGCGATCTTTTTCGGCACCCGCATCCCCTTTTTCCGGGCCAGGCGATCTGCGGGTGTGCCTTCCTCGGCGGAAAAGGTGAATGCCCCCAGCCAGTCGAACCGGGCGGCCTTCTGAAAGGACAGTAGGGTCGCGAAATCGGCCTCCGTCTCGCCGGGGAAGCCCACCAGAAAAGTGGAACGGATCACCGCCCCGGGCAGTTCGGCGCGGATCTCGTCCACCAGGTCCAGGTTTTTCTCCGCGGTATTCCGTCTCCCCATGGCGGCGAGGACGCCCGGGGCGGCGTGCTGGAAGGGCAGGTCGAAGTAGGGAAGGATCCGGGGGTCCCGGCGGCATACGGCGAGGATTTCCCGGGGAAAATGCTCGGGATGGATGTAGAGCATCCGAAGCCAGAAACGGCCGGGCAGCCGGGAGACGGCCTCCACCAGACCCGCGAGGCCCGCCGATCCGGGAAGGTCCCTGCCGTAGCACCCCAGGTCCTGGGCCACCAGGTTGAACTCGACGATGCCGCTTTCCAGAAATCTTTCGATTTCCCGGAGGATTTCCTCCTCTCTCCGGCTGCGGACTCCGCCGCGGATCAGCGGAATGGCGCAGAAGGAGCAGCGGTTGTCGCAACCCTCGGCGGCCTTGATGTAGACCGAGCCCGGTGGCGAATAGGTTCGTCGGCGAAGGGGCTGGGTCCCGTAGACCTCCGGGAGAAGGAGAATCCTGCCCCCCTCCGGCGGGGCCGCGAGAATCTCATCAATCCGGGCGGGATCCCGGTTGCCGAAAACCGCATCCGTCTCGGGCAGCGCGTCGAAGAGTTCTCTTCCATACCGTTCCGCCAGACAGCCCGCCAGGACGATCCGCGTGTGGGGGTAGTGTCTCCGGAAACCCAGGACGGTGTCGATGGATTCTTTTTTCGCCGATTCGATGAAACCGCAGGTATTGACGATGATGCATGAAGCCTCCGCGGGGTCCGCGGCCTCCGTCCAGCCCCGGCCCAGAAGCCGGGAGGCCATCCCCTCCGCGTCCACCTGGTTTTTGGCGCATCCGAGATTCTCGAGATAAAAGGTTTTCGTATTCCTCATCAATACATCGGGACGAATTCCAGACGGTAGATGCCTCCGGGCCCCGCCTGCACCCAGGTCAGACGGGCGGCGCCCACTTCGCCGGGCTTTCCGAACTCGATTTCCTTGCCGGAAATCCGGGCCCGCAGGGCGCCCCCGTTGGAATACCAGAGGCGGATCTCGCTTCGGACATCGGTGCGGAAGGTTTCGCCCTGGCGGAAGTACCTCTCCTCGCGGTTCTGGTTGTCCGTCACATAGCGAAAGAGACAATAACCGCGGAAATCCACCTCCAGGGTGAAGGGCCCTCTGGAGGGGGCCTCGAGCACGACCTGGGACCCGGGCATCCGGGACGACTCGGCGGGTGATCCCGAGGGGAGGGGTGCCGCTCCCGCTGAGGGAACCGCCGTCACGGGGATGTCCGCCGAGGGGGACTGGATGATTTTATCGAAATGAAGGATCGCCTTCGGAGGTTTTTCTCCCCGAACCAGGCTGCGGAAAAACACCTTCAGCGTTTCACCCCTGGGGGTCAGTTCGATGAAAGCTTCCTGACCTTCCTTCAGGGTGACCTTCTCCACCGGTCCGGCCAGGATCACGTTGGAGGCTACCCTGTCCACCCGGATCGTGTAGGTTTTCCCTTCCCGGTTCACGACGACCGCATCTCCCTGCATGAAGGGGCGTTCGATGACCTCCCCTTCGTACTGGTAGGTCCCCGGGGCTGCTTCCGCCGTTTTTTCCGTCTGCGGGGATCCCGAACGGCCGCGGAAAAGGAAAAAGGCGCCCAGGGCCAGAAGGAGGATGGCTCCCGCGGCGATGCCGATGACCAGCGTCTTCGGGGTCCGGCGCTCCAGCAGCTCCTCGATGGGAACGGGCTGCTCCTGAATCTTGAGATTCTTGTAGCGGGTGATGATCTCCGCCGCATCCAGACCCAGGTAATCGGCGTAGTTGCGGACAAAACCCAGGATATAGGTGTCGCCGGGAAAAAGGTCGAAGTTCTCCTCTTCGATGGCGGCGATGAAGCGTTTCGCGATATGAGTGTCCCGGGCGACCTGATCGAGGGAGAGGCTCTTCTCTTCCCGGGCGGTTTTCAGCTTTTGCCCTATGGATTCCATTGCTAACTCTCGGGTTCGAACAAAAAGTTTTCCAGAACGTTCGCCGAAGCGGGGGGGTCGTATTTGAACCGGGCGTCAGGAATGTTCTGATTGACCCGGATATCGGTGAAATTGAACTGAATCTTCTGGTACCCCACGGTAACCGCCTCGATCCGGCGAATGTATCCTGCGGCGCCGATGGAAACGATAAGCTCGCGAAACCCTTCCGCGTTGGTGCGCCAGGTGAGTTTGAGCTTCTTCACCCGTTCGTCGGACTTGTCGTCCAGTGGAACAGAGGCCGGCCCTTCCAGATACGCGATGGCATAATTCCTCTTCAGCAGCAGCAGGCCCTGACGGCTGGCCATGGCGGCCACCGAGGCGGAGGAGCGCTTTTTCAGGGCCTGGGACATGATGACCCGGTACTGGGGGATGTAGACCGTGAGTTTCTCTCCGTCGGTGACCATGACCTGTTCCGCCGGGGAGGAGAAATCGATCCGGAGGAGGTTCGGGCTCTTGTAGTAGAGCGTCCCCTCCATGACGTCCTTTTCGAGGGTGATCCGGATCCCGGCGATGTAGTCTTTCACGTCCCCGTATTTTTCCGACACGGTGTCGAAAAAGTTTTCCGCAGTCTGAATGTCCTGGGCCTGGAGAGGGGCCGCGAGGGCGAGGCTCAGCGCACTGTACAAAAAGAACAATCGGAAATATCTCAACGTCACATCACTTCCCCGGGAGATGCCACAATATTAACGAAACCCGGTCCTTTGTCAAGGAGCCGTCGGAGACGCGGCGGGATCCGAATCCGGAAAAGACAGGGCCGGACACCGGGGGACGAATCCGGGGGACGAATCCGGAAAGGCCGCCGCGGGGACGGAGGATGCCCGAAGGGGCGGCGAAATGCCTGCTCATTGTTGACCTTTTGAAGAATTGGGAACAAAATGGAAAAAACATCGAGGGAGGAGGGATTCATGAAAAAAAGATACGTTGTTCTGGTGATGCTTCTCGTTTTCGCCGTCACGGCCCAGACCGTCTTCGGCGGAGGCGGCGGTGAGAAGAAAGAGGGGGCCGCGGCGCCGGCGGTGCGCAGGCTGTCCCTCGCCACGGGCGGCACTGCGGGAACCTACTATCCCATCGGGGCGGCGATGACAAACATCATCTCCAAAAAAGTCCCGGGCGTGGAGGTCACCGCAGAGGCGACCGGAGCTTCGGTGGCGAATCTCAAAATGATCGCCGAAAACAAGGTGGATTTCATGATGGGCGCGGCCAACACCGCCTACGGTGGTTTTACCGGGGAAGAACCCTTCCCCAAGCCCATAAGCAATATCCGGGGAATGATGGCCCTGTATCCTGAAACC
>JAKQWJ010000276.1 GCA_029562045.1 Spirochaetota bacterium
TCTTCGCCGCAGCCCTGGCGGCCGCCCGCGCCGGGACGGGGAACGACGCCGAGCCCCCTCCCCGGCGACGGAAAGGAATGAAAAAAGCCCCGGGACTGAGTCCCGGGGAGGGGGGACGCCGCCGGGCCCCCCCCTCGGGGACCGGTGGAAGGGCCGCCCCTTCTTGCCGAATCCCCCGGGGGAGGTTAGCTTATAGGGAGAGAGACACGAAGCGAATGTCGGTCAGGGAGGATGGGATGGATTCGATGTTGCGGGACAAGGTGGTGTTCGCCTCCGCTTCCAGCGAAGGGCTGGGGATGGGGATCGCCCAGGAGGCGCTGCGCGGCGGGGCGAAGGTATTCATCGGCAGCCGGGACCCCGAAAAGGTGGAAAAGGCCGCCGCTTCCCTGGGGAAGCTCGGCGAGGTCCGGGGAGCGGCCCTGGATATGGCGGACGGGGCGTCCATAGCCGCCTGGGTCGAGGCGGGGCTGGCGGCCTACGGCACGGTGGACGGGCTTCTGGTAAACGCCGGAGGACCGCCTCCGGGGTATTTCGACGCCTTTTCCGATCAGGACTGGCAGAAGGGCTTCGAGCTCACCCTCCTGTCGGCGGTGCGCCTCATCCGGGGCGTCCTTCCGGTGATGAAGGCGAAAAAATCCGGGTCCATCCTCACCATCACGTCCATCACCGTCAAGGAACCCTGGCCGCACCTCCTCATGTCGGGGGTCATGCGCTCCGGTGTGGTGAGTCTGGTCAAATCCCTGTCCCGGGAACTGGGCCCTGCGGGCATCCGGGTCAACAACCTCGCCCCGGGCCGGATATACACCTCCCGGGTGCGAAAACTCGACGCCGCCGAGGCCGCCCGGAACGGCCTCAGCCTGGAGGAGCAGACCGCCCGGAACGACGCCGAGATCCCCTGGGGCCGGGCGGGCCGGCCCGAGGAGTTCGGCCGGGCCGGGGCCTTTCTCCTCTCCGACGCGGCTTCCTACATCACCGGCCAGACTCTTCTGGTGGATGGAGGGCTTTCGAAGGTTTTATGGTAATGAATATCCCCTCCCCGGAGGGGGAGGGGGCGCCGAAAAGGAGGGCAGCGGTGATGACCAGGGTGGTGTTCGAAATCGCAGGGATGACCTGCAATCACTGCAAAATGCGGGTGGAGAAGGCCTTGAAGGCGGTGAAGGGAGTGTCCGCCGTGGAGGTCAGCCTGTCCAGAAATAACGCCGTGGTGACCTTCGACGAGGCCGCCGCCTCGCTGCCCGCCATGAAGGCCGCCATCGAGGACGCGGGATACGAGGTGGCGGGCTAGCCGGGGCGGGGGCCCGGCGGGCCTTTCAGAGAGGGGCTGCCTAGGGTCGGCGGGATGGCCGGCGGGCGCCGGAGACCCGGCCCACTCGGCCCACCCGGCCCGGCGGGACAGGCGGCGGACCCTTCAGCGGGGGCCGGCCCGGCGGGACAGGCGGGACAGGCGGCGGACCCTTCAGCGGGGGCCGGCCCCGGGCCTGCCCGGCGGGATGGCCGGCGGGTGCAAAAAAAAAA
>JAKQWJ010000187.1 GCA_029562045.1 Spirochaetota bacterium
GCCTCGGCCAGCGCCTCGATATCGGCCCGGCTGTTCATCTCGGTGACGCAGACCAGGAGGTCCCGGGGCCTGTCGGGAAAGTACCGCGACAGGGCCACGCCGGGAATCACTCCCCGGGCGGCCGCGGCCCCGATCAGGCTCTCCGCGTCTTCCGGGCAGCGCAGAACGAACTCCCGGAAAAAGGGCCCGTCGTTCAGCACCGAAAAGCCGGGAAGGGCGGACAGGAGCCCCGCGGCGTACCGGGCCCGGCGGTAGGAGATCTCCGCCACCCGGCGCAGCCCCGTCTTTCCCAACACGGACAGGTAGATGGCCGCCCGCAGCGCCGCCAGCCCCTGGTTGGTGCAGATGTTGCTTGTGGCCTTCTCCCGCCGGATATGCTGCTCCCGGGTGCTTAAGGTGAGGACGAAGCCCGGGGTCTCCTCCCGGTCCACCGTCATTCCCACCAGGCGGCCGGGCATCCGGCGCAGGAGTTCTCTGGTGGCGGCGAAGAGCCCCAGGAAGGGCCCCCCGAAGGAGACGGGGTTTCCCAGGCTCTGCCCCTCCCCGGTGACGATGTCCGCCCCGTAGGAGCCCGGCGGATCGAAGAGAGCCAGGGAAATCGGGTCCGCGGAGACGATGAAGAGGGCCCCCTTCCGGTGGGCCGCGGCGCAGAGGCGGGAGTAATCCGCCAGGTCCCCGAAGAAGGTGGGAAAGGAGACCGCCACGCAGGCGGTCTCCTCATCGATCAGGGGCTCCAGGTCGTCGGGTTTCCAGGCCCCCCGGGGAGGCGCGACCAGCGCCAGGTCCAGGTTGGCGGCGTAGGTTTCCACCACCTGCCGGTGCTCCGGGTGGAGGCCTCCGGAGAGGATGACTCTCTTCCTCTTCTCCCCCCCCGCCCGCCAGGCCATCAGCACCGCCTCCGCCAGGGCGGTGGCCCCGTCGTAGTGGGAGGCGTTGACGGCGTCCATCCCCAGAAGGTCCGCCGTCATGCTCTGGTACTCGAAGAGGGACTGCAGGGTCCCCTGGCTGGCCTCGGGCTGGTAGGGGGTGTAGGAGGTGAGGAACTCTCCCCGGGAGGACAGGGAGTCCACCACGGCGGGGATGAAATGCCGGTACGCCCCGGCCCCGGCGAAAACCGCCCGGACCCCGGCCCCGGTGTTGGCCGCCGCCAGGCGCCCCAGCTCCTCCAGGATCTCCGGCTCCGACAGGGGGCGGGGCAGATCCAGACGGGGAAAACGGTGCTTCTCCGGGATGTCGGCAAAAAGCTCCGCCGGGGAGGAGACCCCCAGCGCCTCCAGCATGACCTTTTTATCGTCCCCGGTATTGGCGATATAGGGAGTCATAGGCCTTTGACGAAGGCCTCGTATTCCGCGGCGGAGATGAGCCGGTCGTACTCGGCGGGATTGTCGGGCCGGATCTTGATGAACCAGCCCGCCCCGAAGGGATCGGTGTTGATGGCCGCCGGGTTGTCCTTCAGCCCCTCGTTGACCTCCGCGATGGTCCCCGCCACGGGCATGTAGACATCGCTGGCGGCCTTGACGGACTCCACCACCCCGAAGGCCTCGTCCTTCTTGAGGCTCCGGCCCACCTCGGGCAGTTCCACGAAGACCACGTCCCCCAGGCTGTCCTGGGCGTAATCGGAGATGCCCACAACGATGAGGCCCCCCTCTTTGCGGGACCATTCATGGGTTTTCTGATACAGAACCCCGGTGTCGAATTTCATCATCAACCTCCCGTTTATTGTTTGCGATAGGCGGGGGTGTACAGCGGCCGTCTGACCGCCACGGCCTTCTTCCGCGCTCCCCGCACCACAATGTAAAAGGTTTTTCCCGGCGACGCAAGGTCGGGCCGGAGGTAGGCGTTGCCGGCGAACTTCCCCAGCGTGGGGGCCAGCATACCGCTCACCACCCGGCCCGCCGCCTTTCCTTCCTCATCCTCCACCGGAAAGCCCTCCCGGGGGACGCTTTTTTCCACCATCTCGAAGGTCGCCAGCTTCTCCCGGGCCCCTTCCGCCTTCCGGGCGGCCACCGCCTCCCGGCCCACGAAGGGCTTTCCCAGGTCGCAGGCCCAGAGGAGCCCCGCCTCCACCGGAGTGATATCTTCGGACAGCTCATGGCCGTAAAGGGCAAAGCCCGGCTCGAACCGCAGGGAGTCCCGGGCGGCCAGGCCCGCAGGCCCCACGTCGATCCCGGCTTCCGCCCCGGCCCGCAGCAGGGCCTCCCAGACCGACAGGGAATCTTCCCGGGGAAGGTAGATCTCCACCCCGTCCTCCCCGGTGTAGCCGGTGCGGCCCACCAGGCATCCCCGCCCCGCCACCCGGCCCCGGGCGGAAAAAAACCGTTCCGGCAGGGCGTCCAGGTCCCCCGCCCGCCGGAGGATCTCCAGGGCCCGGGGGCCCTGCAGGGCCAGTATGGCCGTCTCCCCCGAGGCGTCCCGGAGGGACAGGTCCTTCCCCTCTCCCTGTTTCCGGAACCAGGCGAAGTCCTTCCCGGTGTTGGAGGCGTTCACCACCACCAGAAACCGCGCCGGAGAAAGGCGGTAGACGAAAAGGTCGTCCAGAATACCCCCGTCCTCCCGGCAGAGAAGCCCGTAGCGGGACTCCCCGTCCGCCAGCCCGGACA
>JAKQWJ010000216.1 GCA_029562045.1 Spirochaetota bacterium
GTTTTGAAACCTTCCCTGGCCAGCAGGCCCAGGTGGACTGGAAAGAGGTGGGCTTGTGGGACATCGACGGGGTTCCCCGCAAAGTCTACGCCTTCGTCATGCTCCTGGGATATTCCCGCCGGGCCTATGTCCACTTTACCCGGGACATGAAGAGTCCGACCCTTCCGGCCTGCCATGTGGAGGCGTTCACATACTTCGGTGGCGTCGTCCATGAGATTCTGTATGACAACATGAAGACCGCGTGGCTGAGCCGGGAGTGGTGAAATCGGTTTACATTGACGATCTCCACATTGCCGCCACCCCTACGGCTCTCGTGGGGGGAGGACCAAACAGCGGCGACACCGCCATCGATTTCGACGAGGGAGGCACAGTCACTGATTTGGCGGTACGCGTCTTTCCGGTTACCCGGCAGATAAAGTACGCTGTCTTTGTGGCTACGGATTTCGCCGGCGCCTTCGTTCTGGACGGAAATCTGTTTCCCCGGGATCCCCAGAACCCGCAGTCGCAGTCCTTCCCTTTCAGCGGTTTGACCCAGTACCCTACCCTCTATCACCCCTTCTCCGCCAATCCTAACTGGGGGACCTCAAGACCCCGGGTCCTGAGCTTCAGCCTCGCCGCCGGCGGACCAGCTTGCTTTATATGACGAACACATATATTATATAACATAGGAGGTTTGCGATGGCTCAACTTTCCTTATACATAGACGAAGAAACCCTGAGAAAAATTGAACTGGCTGCCAAGATAGAAAAGACATCTCTTTCCAAATGGGTGGTTTCCCGCCTTAAAGACGCTGTGGAAGGTTCATGGCCCCGGAGTTTCGGCGAATTGTTCGGTTCCATAGAGGACGAGACCTTCACGGTACCGGAGAAAATGACTTTTGATAGCGACTCGAAACGGGAATATTTATGAAATATCTTCTTGATACAAATATCTGCATTTTTTACCTCAAAGGGATCTACCCGAAGATACGGGATAAGCTGCTGTCTAAAAATCCGGAAGACATAAAAATCCCCACCATGGTTAAAGCGGAGCTTTTTTACGGTGCGGAAAAAAGCAGGAACAGGAAAGAAAATACCGAAGCCGTGGAAAAGTTCCTTCTGCCCTTCGAAATATTGCCCTTTGGTGATGCCGAAGCTCTGGTCTACGGGAGGATCCGTGCCGGTCTGGAAGCTGAAGGAGTTCCCATCGGCCCCAATGATCTCATCATTGCTGCCGCGGCTCTTGTGGCCGATGGGATCCTTGTTGCCAATAATGTAAAAGAGTTTTCCCGGATTCCCTCCCTGCACATCCAAGACTGGACGCGCTGACAAGTTTTTCATACAATCCACCGGTCATGATAGCCACCATAGTCAACTGCGTCACTGTTTTTGTCGGGGCCCTGGCGGGGCTTTTCCTGCGCAAAAAAATCAGCCAGGAGTTCAAGGACACCGTCGTCACCGGGGTGGGCTTCTTCACCCTGGTCATCGGCTTCTCCATGGCCCTCAGGTCCGAACGGGTGGTCTACCTGGCCCTGTCCCTGGTTCTGGGGGGCATCGCCGGCGGGGCCCTGGACATCGAGGGGCGGATCTTCGCCCTGGGGGAGTTCCTGAAGCGGCGCTTCGCCCGGAATGACGGAAGCGGCGACTTCGCCTACGGCTTCCTCAATGCCTCCCTCCTCTTCTGCGTGGGGGCCATGACCCTGGTGGGGGCCTTCAAGGCCGGAGCCGAGGGGGACTACACCCTGATCCTCACCAAGTCGGTGATGGACGGCTTCATGGCCATCCTCCTCACCGCCGCCATGGGGATCGGCGTGGCCTTCTCCATCCTCACCATCCTGGTCTACCAGGGGGGCCTGACCCTGCTGGCGGGGGTGGTGAAGCCCCTGGTCACCCCCCTGGTGCTGTCGGAGCTCACCGGCGTGGGGGGCACCCTGGTGGTGATGATCGGCTTCAACATGCTGGGCCTGACCAAGACCAGGACGGGCAACTTCATCGTCGCCCTGGCGGTGGTCCTGGTCTTCATCGCCCTGGAGCCCTATCTGCCGACATTGTAGGGGATGCCGAATAAACCGCTGTACACCATAACCGAAAAATCCGCCGATTATCCGGCCAAGATAGTGGAGTCAGTTACCCGTTTGGAGTATGGCACGGGGTTCGGACGCAATATTCGCTTACTTAGGAAAAATCGCCTGCGGACAATTTATTCGTCCTGGCCATTGAAGGCAACACTCTTTCCTTGGATGAGGTTGCTACCCGTATCGATGGAAAACTTGTCCGGGGAAGGCAGTCGGAAATCAAAGAAGTAAAAAGCGCCTATGAAGCCTAGGATAAAATAATGACCTTCGATCCCTATTCGGTGAAGGATTTTCTTACTGCCCACAGACTCATGACCCAGGGTCTGGTAAAAGAAACGGAAGTTTTCCGCACCTGAGATGTGGGTGTCTTCGATGAAGGACGGGCTGTTCATATCGGAGCCCGCCCGCAGTTTGTGCCGGCTCTGGTGGGGGACCTGTTTTCCTGGGGCAGAAATTCGGATCTGCATCCCTGCTTAAAAAGCGCGATTATTCATTACGCGATAGAAACAATTCATCAAACTTCAAGCTGAAGTGAGAGCTCCGTCAAGATTCGGAAAAGATCTTTGGTTCCTATGCTAAATCCTCAGTTTTAAACTCATTGATTCTGTGGGAGTTTTAGAAAAGCGACGGGTTATATTTTTTCAAGGAGAGTGGCCCGGTCAATACCCAGGAAGTCCGCTATGTCACTTATTATTGAGTGCAAAGTGCCAATTTTTAATACTTTGTGCGCGGGAATGGTAAGACAGTGTTCCTTTTCGCCTTTGATGCAGCAAAGCCGTATGTGGCTGCCTGACTGCCTCGTAACGGTATAGCCTAACTTGGATAGCTTCTTTGATAATTCAACACCGTTTATGTCTCTTGGGAGCCTAGCCATAGCTGAGGATTTCTTCTTTTACGATATGTAGGCGAATTATTCCGGGCTTGGCATCCCCGAAATGGCAGGCCGTTGCTTCTTTTACATTTTCCTTTAATTCTTCTATCGTATCCCCCTGGGTAAAGATCGACGCACCCAAGGCTCTGGCATTGTACCCGCCTTCCAGATCTTCTTCGACAAGAAAAAAAATCTCTTTCATGTCCGTATTATACACGCAGATCCGCTTTTCTTTAAGCCCAGTCCTCAATTTTCAACCCGTCGATTCTCCGAAACTCCCCAATATCGTTGGTAACCAGTATCAGATTTCTGGCCAGAGCCTGGGCGGCAATGAAAAGGTCGTAAGGGCCGATGATCTGCCCTCGAACTTTCAGCCGGGCGCGGATTCGGCCAAAGGCTTCCGCATCGTTATCGTCAAATTGCAGGATGGTGAAGGGGACGAGAAACTCCAGCAGGGAGATTCTCGTCCCCCGGTCTTGCCTACCAGTCCCCCCGGGATCCGCCGCCGCCGTTTTTGCTGGGGTGCCGGGCCTCGGAGAGGGTGTCGATGGGGTCTTCACCGATGAGGATGGGACAGGGGGACACCTTCCAGACCTCCTGGGCGTACTGGTTTATGGTCCTGTCGGAGGAGAATTTGCCGGAACAGGCGACGTTCATGATGGCCTTCCGGGCCCACTCCTCGGGTTTCCGGTAGAGGTTCTGGATCTGCCGCTGGGCCTCGGCGTAGGAGCCCAGGTCCGCCAGATGGAGGTACCGGTCGCCGCGGAGCAGCATGTCCCGGATGGGGTCGAAGATGCCGGGCTCGCTGATGTTGAAGGTGCCGGAAAAAATCAGATCCAGGGCCTCCTTGATTTCCCGATCCTGGTCGATGAAGGGCTGGGGGTCGTAGGACCTTCCCAGGACCGCCGCCTCCTCCGCCTTCAGGCCGAAGATGAAGATGTTCTCCTCCCCCACTTCCTCGGCGATTTCGATGTTGGCCCCGTCCAGAGTTCCGATGGTGATGGCTCCGTTGCACATGAACTTCATGTTCCCCGTTCCGGAGGCCTCGGTTCCGGCGGTGGATATCTGCTCCGACACGTCCGCCGGGGGCAGGAGCTTCTCCGCCAGGGACACCCGATAGTTGGGGAGAAAGTAGACCTTCAGCATCTCCTTCATGTCCGGGTCATCGTTGATCACCGCGGACAGGTTGTTGATGAACTTGATGACCAGCTTGGCCATGGCGTAGCCCGGGGCGGCCTTGCCGCCGATGAGGAAGGTCCGGGGGGTGAAGCCGTCGGTGCCTTCGTTCTTCAGCCTGTTGTACAGCATGACGATGTGCAGGGCGTTCAGAAGCTGGCGCTTGTACTCGTGGATGCGCTTCACCTGGATGTCGAAGATGGAGTCCGGGTTGATCCTCCAGCCGTAGAGGTCGCCGAAGCTGTAGGCCAGGTCCTCCTTGGCCTTTTTCTTGATTTCCCGGAACCTCTCCTGAAAGGGTCTGTCGGTGGCGTGGGGGATGAGGTCCCGGAGTTTGTCCATGTCCCGGATCCATCCGTCCCCGATGGTTTCGGTGATCAGCGAGGCCAGGCCGGGGTTCGCCTTCAGAAGCCATCGGCGCTGGGTGATGCCGTTGGTCTTGTTGTTGAAGCGTGCGGGGTAGATGGAGGCCAGATCCGGAACCAGGCGGGTCTTCAGCAGCTCCGTGTGGAGCGCCGCCACCCCGTTGGTGGAGTGGGAGGCCACGATGCAGAGGTTGGCCATCCGGATATACTTGGGGTCCCCCTCTTCGACGATGCTGACGTTCCGCAGCTTCTGCACGTCCCCCCGGAAGCGGATGGTCGCCTCCTGCAAAAAGTGCTTGTTGATCTCGAAGATGATCTGCAGGTGCCGGGGGAAGAGTTTTTCCATCATCGGCACCGGCCATTTTTCCAGGGCCTCGGGCATCAGGGTGTGGTTCGTGTACCCGAAGGTCTTGACGGTGATGTCCCAGGCGGTCTTCCAGTCCAGTTTTTCCAGGTCCATCAGGATGCGCAGCAGTTCCGGGATGGCCATGGAGGGGTGGGTGTCGTTCAGCTGGATGGCCGCCCGGTTGGGAAACTCCTTCCAGGGGAGCCCCGTCTTCTTGAACCGCCGGACGATGTCCGCCAGCGAGCAGGCGACGAAGAAGTACTGCTGCCGCAGCCGCAGTTCCTTGCCCATGTACAGGGTGTCGTTGGGGTAGAGTACCTTGGTGAGGTTTTCGGCGTTGACCTTTTCGCTCACCGCCTCGACGTAATCCCCCTCGCTGAAGTCCGCGAAATCGAACTCTTCCGCCGCCCGGGCGCTCCAGAGGCGCAGGGTGTTGACGGTCTTGCCGCCGTAGCCGACGATGGGCATGTCGTAGGCGACCCCGTGGATGACCTGGGTGTCCACCCAGTGGTGCACCTGCACCCGGTTCTCCGTCAGCACCTCCACCCGGCCCCCGAAATTGACGGGGACGGAAATGTCGGGCCGCTCGATCTCCCAGGGGTTGCCGCCCCGGGTCCAGTCGTCGGGTTTTTCCGTCTGCCACCCGTTGTCGATCTCCTGCCGGAAGATGCCGTAATCGTAGCGCAGGCCGTAGCCGAAGGCGGGAAGCTCCAGCGTGGCCAGGGAATCCATGAAGCAGGCCGCCAGCCGTCCCAGGCCGCCGTTGCCCAGCCCGGCATCGACCTCCTCTTCCCGGAGGTCCTCCAGGCTGTACCCCAGATCCAGGAGGGCCTCCTCGATGGCGCGGGCGAGCCCCATGTTGTAAGCGTTGTTCCCCAGGGAGCGGCCCATGAGGAACTCCAGGGACAGGTAGTAGACCCGCTTGACGTTCTCCTGATGATGGGTCTGTTGGGTCTTGATCCACTGGTTGATGAGCCGGTCCCGGATGGCGTAGGACAGGGCGCGGAAACGGTCGTGGTTGGACGCGGTGTACTTGTCCTGGCCCAGGGTGTACTTGAGGTGCTCCGCAATCCCCCATTCGATGGATTCCGCGTCCCGCCCTATCCGGGAAATGATTTTCTTGCCGTTCATCGCTTTTTCAGTCATGTTTTCTCAACCCTTATTTAAAACTGTTCTTCATGCTCGTCCATGATATGAATGCACACCGGTTCCCGGGTGACCACATCCAGGGAACGGATCGCCCCCAGAGCCTTGCGGACGTTTTTTTCCTTCGCCTTGTGGGTGATGATGACCACCGCCGCCACCGGGCGTGTCTCCGGGGTCCCGACGGTTTCGTTCTGCACCACCGAAGAGATGCTGATCCCGTGCCTGCCCAGCGACGCCGCGATCCTGGCCAGGACCCCCACGGTGTCCTCCACCATGAATCGCAGGTAGAAGCGGGACTCCACCTCGTCGGTGGACACCTGCTTCGCCCGGGGAGCCCGGTCCGCCCAGATGCCCAGAGTCCGGAAGAGGATTTTCTGGGTCCCCAGACCCACGGAGCATATGTCCGCCACCACCGCCGAGGCCGTGGGGGAGCCTCCGGCGCCCCGGCCGTAGTACATGGTGTGGCCCGTGGCATGGCCGTAGACGCTGACGGCGTTGAAGGGTCCGGATACCCAGGCCAGGGGGTGCTCCCGGGAGATGAAAACCGGCCGCACCCGCAGGCAGAGGCCGCCGTTAAGCCGGCTCGCCATGGCCAGGAGCTTGACCACGTAGCCCAGGCGGCTCCCGTACTCCACGTCCATGGTTTCCAGCCTGTCGATGCCGGAGACGGGAATGGAGGAGAAGTCGATCTTTTTGCCGAACGCCAGAGAGGCGAGGATGGCCAGTTTGTGGGCCGAGTCCAGTCCGGAGACATCCAGCGTGGGGTCCGCCTCCGCCAGCCCGTCCCGCTGGGCCTCCGCCAGGGCATCCCGGTAGGCGCTGCCCGTGCCGATCATCCGGGTGAGAATATAGTTGCAGGTGCCGTTGACGATGCCGTAGAGGGCGTCGATCCGGTTGGCCAGAAGACCGTCGTACAGGGCCCGGATGATTGGGATGCCGCCGCCGCAGCTGGCTTCGAAGGAGAGGACCACCCGGTTTTTCCGGGCCAGGGCCAGGAGTTCCGGCCCCGCCACCGCCAGAAGGGCCTTGTTGGCGGTGACCACGTTCTTCCCCGCCTGCAGGGCCTTCTCGATGATCTGCCGGGCCACCGTGGTCCCCCCCACCAGCTCCACCACCACGGAGACATCGGGGTCTTCCAGCGCCGCCGCCAGGTCCGTCTGAAAAAGGCCCGGATCCAGGCCGAGCCGCCGCGCGTTGTCGAAGTTTCTGTCCACGATGTATTTCAGGGCGAGGTCCAGGCCGGATCGCCGGCGGAGAAGCTCCCGATCCCGGGACAGGATGAGGGAGCTGGCCCCTCCGACGGTGCCGCATCCCACGACGGCTATGCCGATGCTGCGTGCGTTTCTGCGCATGTTCCCCTCTGTGTCATACTTGCCGGTAATAGTACGACCTGGTCCCGGGGTTGTCAATAACGGTCGGCAGAGAGGCCGATGGCGCCTGAAAGGCCGGGGGAGGGGCGGATTTACACGCCGGGGGAAAATTCCTATAATGAAGAGGTCATGAAGTTTCGCTACAACGCGCCGATGACTCTCTCCTTCACCCTTCTCTCCTTTGTCGTTCTGCTTCTGGATTCCCTGGCCGGCGCGTCCCTGACGGCGAACCTCTTCTCCATCCCCGGAAGGGGCTTTTTCAGCTTTTCCAATCCCTTCCACTATGTCCGGCTCTTCACCCACGTGGTGGGTCATGCGGACTGGAACCACTTCATGAGCAACTTCGCCATCATCCTGCTGGTGGGGCCCATGCTGGAGGAGAAATACGGGTCCACCAGTCTGCTCTTCATGGCGGCGGTCACCGCCCTGGTCACGGGACTCCTGAACGTTCTCCTCTTCACCACCGGGCTCCTGGGGGCCAGCGGTGTGGTGTTCATGATGATCCTCCTGGCCTCCTTCACCAACATCCGCCAGGGGGAGATCCCCCTGACCTTCCCGCTGGTGCTGACCATTTTCCTGGCGGGGGAAATCCTCAAATCCTTCGAACGAGGCAGCATCTCCGAGTTCGCCCATGTGGCGGGAGGGGTCTGCGGGAGCCTTTTCGGATTCATCAAGCCCGGCAAGAGCAGGTCCTAGCCTCCCCTTCGCCGGACCGGGCCTTTCGCGGGCCCGGACGGGTATGGGCCCCCGCGGGTTTGGGACGGCGGGGGCTCCGGCCCGGGAACCATTCAAGGAGCCATCGATGCGGGACAAACTTGCCGCCCTGGAAGCCCGTTACCGGGAACTGGAGATAAGCATTGCCGATCCGGAGCTTCCCAAAGACCGGGTCCGGTACCGGGAACTGCTGCAGGAGCACGTCCGGCTGAGGGAGATAATGGACGTCTGGGGGAGGCTCCAGAGTCTGGAGCGCCGCCGGAACGAGGCGGAGGACCTGGCGGAGCGGGATCCGGAGATGCGGGACCTGGCCCGGGAGGAGGCGAAGGAACTGGAGGAGAAGGGCCTGGAGGCGGAGGCGGAGCTGCGCCACCTCCTGGTGGCCCGAGACCCCCGGGACGGGAAAAACGCCATAATGGAGATCCGGGCCGGAACCGGCGGGGAGGAGGCGGCGCTTTTTGCGGCGGACCTCTTCCGGATGTACTCCCGCTACGGGGAAGAGCGGCATTGGAAGGTGGAGATCCTGGACGCCCACGGGACGGAGATCGGCGGTTTCAAGGAGATCGTTTTTTCCGTCTCCGGCCGGGACGTCTACGGGGACCTGAAATATGAAAGCGGCGTGCATCGGGTGCAGCGGGTCCCCGCCACCGAAGCGGGGGGGCGGACCCATACCTCGGCGGTCACCGTGGCGGTGCTGCCCGAAGCGGAGGAGACGGATCTGGACATCCGGACCGAGGACCTGCGGATCGATGTTTTCCGCGCCTCCGGCGCCGGGGGCCAGCACGTCAACAAGACCGAGTCCGCGGTGCGGATAACCCATCTGCCCACGGGCCTGGTGGTGACCTGCCAGGACGAGAAGTCCCAGCACAAGAACAAGGCCCGGGCGATGAAGGTGCTGCGCTCCCGGCTTCTTACCATGGAGGAGGAGCGGCGCCAGGCGGAGGATTCCGCCGCCCGCCGGAGCATGGTGGGCTCCGGAGACCGCTCCGAGCGGATCAGGACCTACAATTTCCCCCAGAACCGGATGACGGACCACCGGATCAACCTCACCCTCTACAGCCTGGACCAGGTCATGGACGGGAACATCGGGGAGATCATCGAGGCGCTGAAGGTCACCGAGCGGGAAGCGAAGTTCAAGGCGGCAACCACATGACCTTCGGCGAGGCCCTGCGTTCCGGAAGCGATGCCTTCGCCGCCGCGGGCCTGGACACCCCCTGGCTGGACGCCCTGGTTCTCCTGTCCGCCTGCGCAGGGCGGGACAAGGCCGCCGTCTACGCCTCCTTTACCGATCCCGTGCCGGAGGAGGCGGCCTCGGCTTTCCGACGGGCGATGGGCCGCCGGCTGGAAGGGGTCCCGGTGTCCTACATCCTGGGGCGGAAGGAGTTCTACGGGCTGAGCTTTCAGGTGGACCCCCGGGTCCTGGTTCCCCGGCCGGACACGGAAACCCTGGTGGAGGCGGCCCTGGAGATCCTGGAGCGGGACCCGGCGGTCCGGCGGCTCCACGACCTGTGCACCGGAACAGGCTGCGTGGCCCTGGCGGTGGCCGCCTCCCTTCCCCGGGGACGGCGGCTGGGGATTTCGGCCTCGGACCTCTCCGGGGATGCCCTGGAGGTTTTCCGGCTCAACTCCCGGGGGATCCTGGGCAGGGAGCTTCCCCACTACCGGAGCGACCTCCTGGCCTCCGTTCCGGGGGTCTACGACATGATAACCGCGAACCCTCCCTACATCACCCGCCGGGAGACCGCGGCGATGAAGGCCTCGGGCTGGCCCGAACCCGCCCTGGCCCTGGACGGCGGGGAGGACGGCCTGGATGTCTTCCGGAGGCTCGCCGGGGAAGCTGTGGAATCCCTGACCGAAAACGGTTATCTTTTAGTGGAAGGGGCGGACGACCAGGCCGACACCATGGGGGAGATCCTGACGGAAAGAGGGTTTCGGGACCTCCGATGGGTCCGGGACCTGGCGGGCCGCCGCCGGGTGACGGTGGGCAGACGAGGGTCCGGATATGTATAAGATGGCGGAAAAGCTGGAGGACTTCGAACGGAAACTCGATGCGTACCCCCTCGAGGAGAGGGGGCGCATTCTCGAGGCCGTCCACTGGGCAGAAGAACTCCACAAGGACCAGCTCCGGGCCAGCGGGGAGCCCTACTTCATCCACCCCCTGCAGGTGGCGGAGATCCTGGTGGACGCCCACATCGACTACCAGTCCGTCATCGCCGCCCTGCTCCACGATGTCCTCGAAGACACCGAGGCCAGCCGCCAGGAGCTGCGCGGCCGTTTCGGCCGGGAGGTGGAATCCCTGGTGAACGGGGTGACGAAGATATCGATCCTCCGGGCGAAGAACAAATCCATCCAGGAGGCGGAAACCATCCGGAAGATGCTCTTCGCCATGATCAAGGATATCCGGGTCATCCTGATTAAGCTGGCGGACAAGCTGCACAATATGCGCACCCTGGAGTTCCTCCCCGAGGGGAGGCGGAAAAGCATCGCCGCGGAATGTCTGGACATCTACGCGCCTCTGGCGGGCCGGCTGGGGATCGGCTGGATCAAGGCGGAGCTGGAAGACCTGTCGCTGAAGCACCTGCAGCGGCATACCTACGATCAGATAAAGGCCTTCGTCGCCGCCAAGCGGGGCGAAAGGGCCGAATACCTCCGGAGGGTGGAACAGCGGATCGCCGAAGCCGCCCTGGAGGAGGGCATCCAGGTGGAGGTGGAAACCCGGGCCAAGCATTTTTATTCCATTTATACCAAGATGAAAAAGAGGGGAAAGCCCCTGGAGGAGATCTACGACCTTCTGGGGATCCGGGCCCTCTGTGAAAACCCCAACGACTGCTACATCGTTCTGGGCATCGTACACCGGCTCTGGAAGCCCATCGACGGGCGTTTCAAGGACTACATCGCCATGCCCAAGGCCAACCGCTACCAGAGCCTCCACACCACCGTCATGGGGGAGGGAGGGCGGCTCATCGAGATCCAGATCCGCACCGAGGAGATGCACCGGACCGCGGAGCACGGCATCGCCGCCCACTGGCTCTACAAAAAGGGCAGCTCCAATGAACTGGTCCGGGGAGAGGACCTGCCCATCATCAACCGGCTCATGAGCTGGAACGGCGTGCGGATCTCTTCGGGGGAGTTTCTGGACGAGATCAAGGGCGAGATCCTGAAGGATTCGATCTATGTCTTCACCCCCAAGGGAGACGCCATCGAACTGCCCAAGGGGGCCACCGCCATCGATTTCGCCTACCAGATCCACACCGATATCGGCAACCATGTCATGGCCGCCAAGGCCGACGGGGCCATCATCCCGCTGAAGGACGAACTGAAAAACACCCAGGTCATCGAAATCGTCACCTCCCGCAGCGCCCACCCCCACCTGACCTGGCTGCGGTACGTGAAGACCGCCCGGGCCCGGGCGGGGATCCGGAACTGGCTGCGGAAAAACGACGAAAGCCTCATCATTGAACGGAACATCGTGGCCCGGAAGAAGGCGGAGCTTCCGATCCAGACCCGCCCGTCGCGGAAGAGGCGCGCCGACCCGGAAGGGGAGACCCTGGTCCGGGGGGACGGGAAAACCGGCGTGCGGATCGGCGACGAAAAGAACATGCTGATCCACATGGCCAAGTGCTGCAATCCCGTGGCGGGAAACGAGATCATCGGCTATGTGTCCCGGGGCCGGGGCATCATCGTCCATTGCCGGGACTGCCCCAATGTCAAATACATCCCCGACATGGAAGCCCGGACCATCCAGGTGGAGTGGGAGAACGTGTCCCCCCGGACCACCCGGCATTTCCGGGTCCTGGCGAAAAAGACCTTCGACCTGTTCTCCGAGATCGAAGGGGCGGTGAAGAAGAACAAGGGCCGCCTGGTGTCCGGAAGGATCGACGAGGATGGGCAGGGCCGGCTGGTGGCGAACTTCACCATGGAGCTGGAGAACGGCGACGATTTCCGCCGGGTTGTCAAGAATATCAGAACCATTCCGTCGGTGCTGGAAATCCACGACGTCATGGAAGAAAATGTTTGACCCCCTCCTCCGGGTTTCGTACATTTACCCTACATGCAATAGAGGAGGAAACAATCGATGGCAACGGTAAAACTGCACGGCAATACCATTCACACCTCGGGGGAGCTGCCGAAACCGGGCGCCCAGGCGCCGGACTTCGTGGTGGTGAAGGCGGACCTCTCGGATGTGTCTCTGGCGTCCTTCGCGGGGAAGAAGAAGATCCTGAACATCGTTCCCAGCCTGGACACCGGAGTCTGCGCCGCCTCGGCCAAGAGGTTCAACGACGAGATAAAAAAGCTCTCCGACACGGTGGTGCTCACCATCAGCATGGACCTCCCCTTCGCCCAGGACCGCTTCTGCAAGGCGGAGAACATCACCAATGTGATCACCCTGTCGGACATGCGGAAGAAGGATTTCGGCAGGAAGTACGGGGTCGAAATCGTGGACGGGCCCCTGGCGGGAGTCTTCGCCCGGGCCGTGGTGGCGCTGGATGCCCAGAACAAGGTGGTCTACACCCAGCTGGTGCCGGAAATAACCCAGGAGCCGGACTACGCCAAGGCCCTGGCGGCGGTGAAGTAAGGCGCGCCGCCCCGACGCCGGATCCTCCGGACCGGGCCTGTTCCCTGCGAGGCGGTGCCGGTCCCGGTGAGGCGGGCGT
>JAKQWJ010000241.1 GCA_029562045.1 Spirochaetota bacterium
TGTCCGCGTTCCGCCGGTCCTCCGCGCTCCAGGTCCGGGACCATTTTTTCTGGAACGGTCCGAAGCATTTCACCGCCCTCCCCCCGGACCTCTCCGCCGATCTGGGAGCGTCGGACCTGGTGATATTCAAGGGGGACGCGAACTTCCGCCGCATCGTGGAGGACCGGAAATGGCCCTTCGACACGCCCCTGGAGGAGTTGACCCTCGGGTTTCCCGCGTCCTTCGCCGTTTTGAGGACCCTGAAAAGCGAGGTGGTCACGGACATTCCCCGCCCCCTGGCGGAGCGGCTCTTCCGGGAGGACCCGAACTGGCTGGTGAACGGGCGCTGGGGAGTCGTCCGGGTGGTGGAAACAGGCGGAACCAAAGGAGTGAACCTGTCATGGAAGGATTCTTGAAAATCGCCCGGGGAACGCGGGAACTGGGCATACCCCCGGCAATGATGAACCGTCACGGCCTCGTCGCAGGGGCAACGGGGACGGGGAAGACCGTGTCGATGCAGGTGCTGGCGGAGAGGTGCAGCGCCGCGGGGATCCCGGTTTTCCTGGCCGACGTCAAGGGGGATGTCTCGGGGATAGCCGCCCGGGGCGGCGCGAGCCCCAAATTCGCCGAAAGGCTCGCCCGGCTGGGTTTTCCGACCCCCGACTTCCAGGGCTTCCCGGCGGTCTTCTGGGACCTCTACGGCCGTCAGGGCCACCCGGTGCGGACCACCGTCTCGGACATGGGCCCCCTTCTGCTGTCCCGGCTCCTGGGTCTGAACCCGACCCAGGAGGGCGTCCTGTCGGTGGTGTTCCGGGTCGCCGATGACGAGGGGCTCCTTCTTCTGGATCTGAAGGACCTCCGGGCGATGCTGCAGCATGTGGCGGAAAACGCCAAGGACTACATGCTGAAGTACGGCACCGTTTCCGCAGTCAGCGTCGGGGCCATCCAGCGGGCCCTCCTGAGCCTGGAGGACCAGGGAGGGGAGCTCTTCTTCGGGGAGCCCGCTCTGGACATCGGGGATTTCATCACCCGGGACTCTTCCGGCCGGGGGATCGTCCACATCCTGGCGGCGGACAGACTCATCCAGGCGCCCAAGCTCTACTCCACCTTCCTCCTGTGGCTCCTCTCCGAACTCTTTCAGAGGCTCCCCGAGGCGGGAGACCTGGACCGGCCCAAGCTGGTCTTCTTCTTCGACGAGGCCCACCTGCTCTTCAACGAAGCGCCGAAAATCCTGCTGGAGAAAATCGAGCAGGTGGTCCGGCTGGTGCGCTCCAAGGGGGTGGGGGTCTACTTCATCACCCAGAACCCCCAGGACATCCCCGACGCGGTGCTGGGCCAGCTGGGACACCGGATCCAGCACGCCCTGCGGGCCTTCACTCCCCGGGACCAGAAGGCGGTCAAAACCGCGGCGGAAACCTTCCGGAGGAACCCCGCCTTCTCCGCCGAGGCCGCCATAACCGAACTGGGCACCGGGGAGGCTCTGGTTTCCTTTCTGGACGACCACGGCCGCCCGGAGATGGTGGAGCGGGCCTGGATCTTTCCCCCCGCCGGCCGGATCGGGCCCCTGCTGCCGGAGGAGCGGGCGGGGATCTTCGCCGCCTCCCCCCTCCGGGGGAAGTACGACACCATGGTGGACCGGTGGTCCGCCTACGAAATCCTCTCCGGCCGGGCGATCCGGGAGGCGGAGACGAAGACCTCCGGGGCGGGCAGGGAGCCGGGGACCCGGGCCGGCCGCTCCCGGCAGAGCCCGACGGAGAAGCTGCTGAACAGCGTGGTCCGCTCGGCGGGCAGCACCTTCGGGCGGCAGATCGGGCGCAGCCTGATGCGGGGCATCATGGGAAACCTCTTTAAATGAGGCGACGAGGGCGACGGAAACCTCCGCGTCCCTGCTCCCCGACCCAAAAGGGGGCTGGCACATCCGACGCGGGCGGAGTAGAGTGAGGGGAGATTTTTTGTCGACAAGGAAAGGGCGGATGAATTACGCGATTTGCAATGAGCTTTTCGGACCCATGGATTTTCAGCGGAGCATGGAGCTGCTGGTAAAGCACGGGTATCAGGGGGTGGAGATTGCCCCCTTTACGGTGTTCGGGGATTTTTCTCCCCTCGCGGTCTCCTCCGGCCTCAGGGTGGTCAAAAAGGCCCTGTCTGACACGGGGATACGATTCGCCGGCCTGCACTGGCTCTTCGTCAAACCCGAAGGACTGCATGTGACTTCCCCGGACCCTGATCTGCGACGCCGGTCATGGGACCACCTGCGCCTCCTTCTGGATATCTCCGGGGAACTGGGCGGGGGAATGCTGATTTTCGGTTCCCCCAAACAGCGCTCGTCTCGGGGGACGTCCACGGCGGAGGCCCTGAACCACTATCGGGAAGGACTCGCTGAAACGGCGGATTACGCCTGGGAAAGAAAGTCCCGAGTTCTGGTGGAGTCCCTGGCCTCCCGGGACACGGACATCGTGAACACCTTGGAGGAGGCTGCCCGGATCGTTCGCTCCGTGGACAAACCGGGGCTGGGGAGCATGTTCGATTTCCACAACACTGTGGACGAGACGGAGGCCTGGGATGTTCTACTGGATCGCCACTGGGACATGATCCATCACATCCATGTGAATGAGATGGACGGCAGTCACCCCGGCCGGGGCCCATCCGATTTCCGGCCCGCGTTTTCCCTTCTGCACAGCCGAGGTTTCGAAGGTTGGGTTTCCCTGGAAATTTTTTCTGTTCCCGAAGACCCCGAGATAGTGCTTAGGGAAACCATGGATTTTTTCCGGAAACATGGAGAATTGACCCCGCAGGGGCGGGGAAGAGATAAATCGAGAAAAAGGAGAAACACATGAGGAAAAAGATCTCAGTTAGTCTCTGTCTGGTTCTTCTCGTACTGCCGGGCCTTCTTTTTGCTGCTGGCACCAAGGAGAAGTCGTCTGTCGGCGGCTGGAAGCCGACGAAAACCATAACCTTGGTGGTCCCCTGGGGAGCCGGCGGCTCATCGGATCTGACTGCCCGAATCCTCGCGGGTGAAATGGAAAATCGCTTGGGCGTAAAGATAGCAGTGGTGAACCAGCCAGGGGCATCAGGAGCAACGGGAACCAAAGCAGCCTTCGAAGCCCCGAAAGACGGATACACGTGGGTCGGGAACGCGGACATGAGCATCGCCACTTATCAGATCCTCGATCTTTTGCCGGAAATCTCCCACAGGGATTGGCAGGCCTATCTCGGGATCCTCACACCCTGCGTGATCACTGTAAACCCAGACTCACCGATCAAGGATTGGGACGGTCTCGTGCATGCCTTCAAGACCCGGGAAGTGGCCGTGGCCAGCGCGGGTATCGGAGCAGGAGGTCATGTGGCGGCGGAAACTTTCGTGAAATATATAGGCACAAAGTACAAACATGTGCCATATAAAGGCGGGAACCCCGCGGTCGTCGCCACTGTGTCCGGAGAAACCGAGGTGGTCATGCAGCTCTCCCAGGAAGTGGCGGACATGCTCCGGGCCAAAAAGCTTCGGGCTATTGCTGTAATGGATAATAAACCTCTGATGATCACCGGTTTGGATTTGATTCCTCCGATTACAAATTATATCAAGGAATTCCCGACGGTGGCTTTCCACTTCGGGCTTTTCATTCCCAGGGGAATTCCTCAGGAAGCGCAGGATTCGATTTCGGAAGCTTTTGCCGTTGCGGTTCAGAGCAAGGCTCTCAAGGATATGGCGGAACAGAAGGCGAGTATCGCTGTGGATATTAAAGGAAAGGAAGCGGATACTGTCATGGAAAATGCAGCATCCCTCTTCAGTTGGCTCCTCTTCGATACCCATGTTACAAAAATTTCACCGGAAAAACTGGGAATTCCGAGGCCATAGTCTGTCCTGAAACGGGCCGGGCATACCACAAGGCAGCCCGGCTTCACTTCTACCCCGGAGGCATTTTATCCTTATGGAAGACAATAAGCTGGTTAAAGCGGATTTTGTCGTGTCCCTTTTTTTGATCACCTTCAGCATCTTCATCATTGTGCAGTCCCTGCTCATGCCGAAATATGAAGCCTGGGGATTCTATGCAATGCCCGCAATGACTCCTTTCATCTTCGGTTTTCTTCTCCTGTTCCTCAGTCTCATTCTTCTTGGACGCAGCCTCAAGGGCGGAGGGCATCGCATTCGCATCACCCGGATTCAGATCGCTGATGCACTCCGCTCCAGCGAAGTTAAACGGTTTTCAACGTTTCTCGGAGCCATCGTTGTTTACTTCCTTCTCCTGGGGAATCTCAATTTCGTTATCGTTACAGCAGCCTTTCTTTTTTCCATGATGCTGTTTTTCAAGGGTGCGAAGTGGTGGGTCTGTTTGATAATTTCGGTCCTCACCGCCTTTATTGTCTGGTATGTGTTCAATCGAATTTTTCTCGTTCCCCTGCCATAAGCGGGTGGGAAGGAATTGAACTATGGGTGCAGTGTATCTTTTCCAAGCTGTGATCGAACAATTCTCCATAATGAATCTTCTCTATGTGTTTGTGGCTACTCAACTTGGCATCATTATCGGCATGCTCCCCGGTTTGACGGCAACCATGGGCATCGCTCTTCTGACGACCCTTACCTTTCGCTGGGACGCGGGCAACGCCATTGTGACACTCATCTCCATTTATGTTGGAGCAATATATGGGGGCTCCCGAAGTGCAGTGCTGCTCAATATCCCGGGAACCCCAGCCAATGCCGCCACCTGTCTCGATGGATTTCCCCTGGCGCAAAGCGGACGCGGGGCGGAGGCCATTGGGCTCGCAACGACATCTTCCTTTCTGGGTTCCGTGGCGGGCCTCATAGCGTTGAGCTTTTTTACACCTGTCTTGGGTAATCTCGCCCTGGAGTTTAAATCTTTCGAGATTTTCTGGCTTGCAATTTTCGGAGTGGCGATCTGTGGCAATCTGACCGCTGCAAAAGACAATCTCAAGGGATGGATAAGTGGGATCCTGGGAATTATTTTTTCCTTCGTAGGTATGGAGGCTATCCAAGGTTATCCCCGACTCACTTTAGGTATTCTGAATCTTTATACAGGCTTTGATATCATCCCGGTTCTGGTGGGAACCTATGGTCTGGTGGAAATCCTCCACAACCTTTCAAAGAAAGACGTGAAAGAAGCAGTTTCCCAGATAGGAAGAGTCCTTCCAAGATTCAAGGATGTCGTCGCGAACCGGTTCAATATTCTCCGTTCCGGTCTCATCGGTGTGGTGATTGGCATCATTCCGGGAGTGGGAGAAAATATCGCATCCTATGTTGCGTATGATTTTTCCAAACGGGCAAGCAAAACACCAGAGCAATTCGGCAAAGGTTCCGTGGAAGGACTCATCGCCTCTGAAACAGCGAACAACGCTTGTGTCGGAGGAGCCCTTGTGCCGGTTCTCTCCCTGGCCATTCCGGGAAGCCCTCCAGCTGCTGTGCTGCTGGCCGCTCTCTGGCTTCATAACGTTCGCCCCGGTCCGCTGCTCATGATCGAGAATCCCCGATATATTTATGAGTTTTCCGCAATGTTTTTTTGGGCAACATGCGCTATGTTCATTCTCGGTTTGACCATTGTCAAACCGCTTCTCAGAATTCTGCGTCTTCCCAACGCGATTCTCATGCCCATTGTTTTCATTTTCTGCACCATCGGAACTTTTGCGATCAACGGACGCTTCTTCGATCTTATCGTCATGATATTCTTCGGACTCCTGGCTTTCCCGATGCGCAAGCTGGGTTTTCCTGAGGCCCCTTTTGTGCTGGGAATAATATTAGGGCCCATGATCGATGAAAACCTTCGACGAGGATTCATCCTTACCAATGGAAATGTACTGTCCTTTTTTTCCTCACCAATTTCCATGATGTTGATCATAGCCGTATTTTTTACACTTTTTGCGCGTTCAAGACCGGTGAAATATGTCTTTGCTGGTGTCTCTCGAGGTTTCAAGAGTTTAGTGAGGAGAGGTTCATGAGAACGGGATTGTTTTCGGTAAGTTATGCTGGCCTCTGGGGTCAAGTCAAGCTTCCGCTGACAGATTTCATTGCCAAGGCTCGGGAACTGGGTTTTGATGAGGTGCTTCTAATGGCGAAACGTCCTCATCTCTCGGTGCTCGAATCCGAAAGAGAAACAATAAGCGCCGTGAAAGCCTCGCTACAGAAACATGACATCCGTTGTATAGGTTTAGCCTGCTATAACGACATTCTGCTCGATGCTCCTGCTGAGATTCCTGTGATGGAGATACAACTTGCTTATCTGGAGTCCGCTGCGAGGATGACCGCTGAACTTGGGGGGAATCTCATCAGAGTTTTCACGGGCTATCTTGCCGGAGGTTTATCCTTTGCAGACGCACGCCGGAGGGTGACAGATTTTCTCGGCGAAACCGGACGTCTGGCGGGGCGTTACGGGGTGAGTGTGGCCGTGCAGAACCATCACGACTTCGGGGTAGATACGTCGCTAATGTGGGAAATCATTGACGATGTAGGACTCCCGAATGTAGGAGCAGGCTACGACGCCTGGTCCCCTTTTCTTCGGGGAGAGAATCTCGCTGAAGGAGCCCGGCGCATGGCTTCGAAAACCGTTCTCACAATCGCGGCGAACTACATCCGTCTTCCCCGGTATACCTACCTGCCTGAATTGGTAAACTATAGACGAGATCATCCGGACTTTGTTCAGGCGGTTTCCATGGAAGAAGGAGAAATCGATTATGGTCCTTTCCTCCGGGGCCTGAGAGAAGGCGGGTTCGACGGACCTGTGGTCTACGAGATGTGCTCCCCACTGCGAGGAGGCCCGTCCCTGAAAAATCTGGACGGGAAGGCGAAATCTTTTCTTGCCTACATGAGGCGAATCGGATAACACTGCGACTAGGAGAGAAAAAAATGAACTTCGGAATTGTCGGTACCGGTCTCATCGCGGAATTTCACGCCCGGGCCATTGCGGATATTCCGGGCTGTCGTGTGGTGGCCTGCATGGACACCGTTCCCGAGAGGGAGGAAGCCTTCGGGAAGAAATTTTCCTGCGCCGGGTACCCGGACCTGAAGGCCTTCCTGGCCCACCCGGGGCTGGATATCGTCACCATCTGCACGCCCTCGGGGGCTCACATGGAAACCGCCGTGGCCGCCGCGGAGGCGAAAAAGCACCTCATCGTGGAGAAGCCCATCGAGATCTCCCTGGACAGGATAGACGCCATAATCCGGGCCTGCGACGCCAACAGGGTCAGCCTCTCGGGGGTCTTTATGTCCCGGTACCACGAGTCCGCGGGAGTCTTAAAAAAGGCCGTGGAGACGGGCCGCTTCGGGAGAATCACCCTGGGAAGCGCCTACATCAAATGGTGGAGGAGCCAGGAGTACTACGACAAGGGCGGCTGGAAGGGCACGAAGAAGTTCGACGGCGGCGGAGCCCTGATGAACCAGGGCATCCATGCCATCGACCTTCTGCAGTGGTACATGGGACCGGTGGAATCGGTGATGGCGTATGGGGCCACCCTGGGGCACCAGAGGATCGAGGTGGAGGATGTGGCGGTGGCGGCTCTCCGCTTCAAAAACGGCGCCCTGGGGGTCATCGAGGGGAGCACCGCCGCGTACCCGGGCTTTCTCAAGCGCATCGAAATCAGCGGTGTGGAAGGAAGCGTCGTCATGGAAGAGGAGAGCTTCAAGTTCTGGCAGTTCGCCAAACCCCGGCCGGAAGACGGGGAGATTCTGGAGAAGTCCTCGGCCAAGGCCAAGACGGGAGGAGGGGCATCGGACCCGGCGGCCATAGGCCATCAGGGGCACACCCTGCAGTTCACCGAAATCGTGGAATCCCTCCGGGCGGGGAAGAAGCCGCTGGTGGACGGCCGTGAGGCCCGGAAGGCGGTGGAGATCATTCTGGCGATTTATAAAAGCTTCGAGACCGGCGGGGAAGTGACGCTGCCCCTCCGGGGCGCGTGACGGGGGCCTGTCATGTATCTGACGGGATTCGCCGACGAGGCGTCGGAAGGCCTCTCCGGCCAGATCCGGGCCACCCGGGCCCTGGGCTGGGAGAACATCGAGGCCCGCAGCATCGACGGGCTCAACATCCATGACCTTCCCGACGACCGGTTCGACCGGGTCCGCCGGGAGCTGGACGAGGCGGGGGTCAGGGTGAACTGTTTCGGCTCCACCATCGCCAACTGGAGCAGGAGCGTGGACGAGGATTTCGAGCCCAGTCTGGAGGCGGTGGACCGGGCGGTCCGCCGGATGACCATCCTGGGCACGAAGCTGGTGCGGATCATGAGCTACAAGGTCCTGCTGGATCCCCAGGGGCGGGCCCTGCCGGACCAGCGGGAGGGGGAGCGTTTCCGACGGCTGCGGGAGATCTGCCGCCGCTTCACCGACGCGGGGATAACCCCGGTGCACGAGAACTGCTCCACCTACGGCGGCATGAGCGCAGAGCACAGCCTCCGCCTGGTGGAGAACGTGCCGGGCCTCAAACTGGTTTTCGACACCGGAAACCCCCCGCTGACGCCGGACTTCGGCAAGCCCTTCCCGTACCCCATGCAGGACAGCTGGGAGCTCTACCGGGCTGTGAAGAAGCACATCGCCTACATCCATATCAAGGATTCCCGCCGGGACCCGGTTTCGGGGAAAGAGGTCTACACCTTCCCCGGCGAGGGGGACGGAGATGTGGAGAGGGTGGTCCGGGACCTCCTGGCTTCGGGTTACGACGGCGGATTTTCCATGGAGCCCCATATGCGCGTGGTCTTCCACGACGCGTCGGTGACGGCGGCGGAAGATGCGCGGTACGACACCTATGTGGAATACGGCCGCCGGTTCATGACGCTCATGGAGGGGCTGGGGAGGCCTCTTCTGAAATGAAATCGTACCGCAAGGAACTGTGGTTCAACACCCATAGCCGCTACGAGTTCGTCCACATCACCCGGGAGGTCCAGGAGGCGGTGCGGGAGAGCGGCATCCGGGAAGGGCTCTGCCTGGTCAACGCCATGCACATCACCGCCTCGGTCTTCATCAACGACAACGAGTCGGGCCTGCACCGGGACTACATGGAGTGGCTGGAGAAGCTGGCCCCCTTCAGCGAAAAGGGTTATCACCACAACGGGGGGGAGGACAACGGCGACGCCCATCTGAAACGGCAGATCATGGGCCGGGAGGTGGTGATCGCCGTCACCGACGGCAAGCTGGACCTGGGTCCCTGGGAGGCGGTCTTCTACGGCGAGTTCGACGGCCGCCGCCGGAAGCGGGTCCTGGTCAAGATCATCGGGGAGTGACCCTGCCGGAGCGGCCGCCCCGGCAGGGAAGATGGAAGCGTCGGCGCCCCCGCTCCGGCGGGGGCGCCGGCTTCTGCGCGGGCGCTCCGGGGCGCACGTCCCGGGGCACCCCATCCGAAGCATCCGGCCCGGGGT
>JAKQWJ010000254.1 GCA_029562045.1 Spirochaetota bacterium
CTTCCCCGCTCCATCGCGTCGAAGAAAGCCTTTGCCAACGCCATGACCCTGGACATCGCCATGGGGGGCTCCACCAACACGGTGCTCCACATTCTGGCCATCGCCCGGGAGGGGAGGGTGGGCTTCACCCTCAGCGACATCGAGGACCTCTCCCGGGTGGTCCCGAACCTCTGCAAGGTGGCCCCCAGCTCCAGGTACCATGTGGAGGATGTGGGCCGGGCCGGGGGAATCCACGGCATCCTGGGAGAGCTGGCCCGGGCCGGGCTCCTGGACCTCTCGGTGCACCGGGCTGACGGACTCAGCCTGAAGGAGGCCCTGGAAAAGTACGATATCCGCAGCCCCAAGGCCATCCCCGAAGCCTTCGAGATCGCCCGCAGCGCCCCCGGGGGCGGGCGGAACCTGGTCATGGCCTCCCAGAACACCCAGTACCAGGAGCTGGATCTGGACCGGGAAAAGGGCTGCATCCGGGACGTCGAGCACGCCTACAGCAAGGACGGAGGGCTGGCGGTGCTCTACGGCAACCTGGCTCTGGACGGCTCGGTGGTGAAGACCGCCGGTGTGGACGAATCCATCTGGACCTTCACCGGGCCCGCCAGGGTCTACGAGTCCCAGGACGAGGCCTGCGAGGCCATTCTGGGGGGAAAGGTGAAGGCCGGGGACGTGGTGGTGATCCGCTACGAAGGGCCCCGGGGCGGGCCGGGGATGCAGGAGATGCTGTACCCCACCTCCTACATCAAGTCCATGCATCTGGGAAAGGCTTGCGCCCTCATCACCGACGGCCGATTCTCCGGCGGCACCTCGGGCCTGTCGGTGGGGCATATCTCGCCGGAGGCCGCCGCCGGGGGACTCATCGCCCTGGTGCGGGACGGCGACAGGATCCGCATCGACATCCCCAACCGGCGGATGGACCTGGAGGTCCCGGATGATGAACTGGCCCGCCGGCGGGAGGAGGAAGAGGCCCGGGAGGACAATGCCTATACCCCCCGGGACAGGAAACGGGTGGTGAGCACCGCCCTGAAGGCCTACTCCCTCTTCGCCGCCTCCGCCGACAAGGGTGCGGTGAGAATTCTGCCTAACGAGTGCTGGGACTAGGAGTCAGCCAGGGGGCCCGGCGGCCTTCGAAGCCGCCGATGGCCTCCTTTTTCTCCAGGGTGAGGCCTATCTCATCCAGACCTTTCAGAAGATAGTCTTTCACCCCCGGGTCGATTTGGAAATGAAAAACCATCTCCTTCCCCCCGGCGGAGACCCGGAAAGTCTGGGAGGGAAGGTTTACCTCCCCCTCCAGCTCCGGCGCGGCGGCGGCCAGGCGGAAGATCCGGTCCGCATCGTCGGCGGAGAGCTCCACCGTCAGAAGGCCGTTCTTCACCGCGTTGCCCGCGAAGATGTCGGCGAAGGCGGGGATCTTCTGTCCCTCCCTCTCCAGCCCGGGAGCGGCCACCACCCGGAAGCCCCCCTGCATGACCGCCCAGACCGCGTGCTCCCGGCTGGAGCCGCAGCCGAAGTTGTTCCGGGCCACCAGGATGGAGGCGCCCCTGAAGGCGGGGCGGTTGAGGGGAAAATCCGGGTCCAGGGATCCGTCGGGCTTCTTCTTCCAGTCGAAGAAGAGCCCCTCCTCGAAGCCTGTCTTTTTAATGGACTTCAGAAACTGCTTGGGGATGATCTGGTCCGTGTCGATATTGGCCCGGTCCAGAACGGCGATCTTTCCCTTGTGGGTGGTAAAAGCCTGCATAGCTAAGCCCCCTTCATGATTTCGCGGACATCGACGAAATGGCCCGCCAGGGCCGCGGCGGCGGCGGTTTCGGGGCTCACCAGGTGGGTCCTTCCCCCCTTGCCCTGCCGCCCCTCGAAGTTGCGGTTGGAGGTGGAGGCGCATCTTTCCCCCGGGGCAAGCTGGTCCGGGTTCATCCCCAGACACATGCTGCAGCCGGCAAAGCGCCATTCCGCCCCGGCGTCCCGGAAGATCCGGTCCAGCCCTTCCTTCTCCGCCTGGAGGCGCACCTGTTCGGATCCCGGCACCACCAGCATCCGCAGCCCCCGGGCGATCTTCCGGCCCTTCATGATGGCCGCCGCCCGTCGCAGGTCCTCGATCCGGGCGTTGGTGCAGCTTCCCAGGAAGACCGTGTCCAGCTTTATGTCCCGGATGGGGGTCCCCGCCTTGAGGCCCATGTACTCCAGGGCCCGCTCCACGTCGGCGGGGCTGTTGTTGGGGGTTTCACCCGGAGAGGGGACCCGGCCGGTCACATCCACCACCATGCCCGGGTTGGTGCCCCAGCTCACCTGGGGGGGCAGGTCCGATACATCGATGGTGATGCGGCGGTCGAATTTCGCGTCTTTATCACTGGGCAGGCTCTTCCACCAGGCCAGGGCCTCCTCCAGCTCCTTCCCCCGGGGGGCGTAGGGCCGCAGGGCCCCGGTGATATAGGCCAGGGTGCTCTCGTCGGGGGCGATGAGCCCCGCCCGGGCTCCGGCCTCGATGCTCATGTTGCAGATGGTCATCCGCTCTTCCATGGTCAGGCGGCGGACGGCCTCTCCGGCGTACTCGAAGACATGGCCCGTTCCCCCGGCGGTGCCGATGGTGCGGATGAGCTTGAGCACCATGTCCTTGGAGGTTACCCCCCGCTGAAGCCGTCCGGTGAACTCCACCAGCATGGTGCCGGGTTTTTTCTGTCGCAGGGTCTGGGTGGCCAGAACATGCTCCACCTCGGAGGTGCCGATGCCGAAGGCCAGGGCCCCGAAGGCCCCATGGGTGGAAGTGTGGGAGTCGCCGCAGACGATGGTTGTCCCCGGGAGGGTGATGCCAAGCTCCGGGCCGATCATGTGGACGATCCCCTGGTTCGGGTCCCCCAGGCCGAAGAGGGGCACTCCGAAGTCCCGGCAGTTCTCCTCCAGAGCCTCCACCTGCGCCCGGGAAACCGGGTCCTCAATGCGGGTCCGATTGTCGGTGGGCACATTGTGATCCATGGTGGCGAAGGTCAGGTCGGGCCTGCGGACCTTTCGCCCTGCCAGGCGCAGTCCTTCGAAGGCCTGGGGGCTGGTGACCTCGTGAACCAGATGCCGGTCTATGTAGAGCAGGACCGTTCCGTCTTCCAGTTCCCCCACCACGTGGGCGTCCCATATTTTTTCGAAAAGCGTCTTTCCCATGCGCCCTCCTTTTTGTTCCACTATACGAAAAATGGGCTGGTGCGGGAAGGGCCCGGGAGGGGAGGGACAGACCCGGGAGGCGGTCTGCCGGCCGGGGCACGAGGGTCTAGGCGGTGCGAGGTACAAGGCCACGGGCCCGGGAGGCGGTCTGCCGGCCGGGGCGCGGTCTGCCGGCCGGGGCGCGAGGGTCTAGGCGGTGCGAGGTACAAGGCCACGGGCCCGGGAGGCGGTCTGCCGGCCGGGGCACGGTCTGCCGGCCCCGGCGCCCCCCGCTCGTCATTTTTTTTCGCTGTTGCTATAATCACGTCGCCTCGAGGCTTTTATCAAGGAGTAACCATGGGCAGTCCATTTGCGGACTCGATTCTCTCCATCGTCGCCGCCCGGAACGCGGCGGAACCGGAGTATCGGCAGGCGGTCCGGGAGGTGGTGGAATCCATCGAGCCCCTCATCGCAAAGCGTCCGGAAATCGTGCGGCTCAAGATCGTGGAGCGCATGGTGGAGCCGGAACGACAGATCATCTTCCGCGTTCCCTGGGTCAACGACGCGGGGGAGGTGCAGGTGAACCGGGGCTTCCGGGTCCAGTTCAATAGCGCCCTGGGGCCCTACAAGGGGGGGCTCCGGTTCCATCCGTCGGTGAATCTGGGAATAATCAAATTCCTGGGTTTCGAGCAGACCTTCAAAAACGCGCTGACCACGACCCCCATCGGGGGGGCCAAGGGAGGGAGCGACTTCGACCCCAAGGGTAAGAGTGAACGGGAAGTGATGAGTTTCTGCGAAAGTTTCATGAACGAGCTGCACCGGCACATCGGCCCGGATACGGACATCCCCGCCGGGGACATCGGGGTGGGGGCGAGGGAGATCGGCTTCCTGTTCGGACAGTACAAGAGAATCACCAACACCTTCACGGGGGTCCTCACCGGCAAGGGGCTGAGCTATGGAGGGTCTCTGGCCCGGAAGGAAGCCACCGGGTACGGTCTGGTGTATTTCGTGACCCGGATGCTGGAAAGCCTCGGCGCCGACTGGACGGGGAAAACCGTAGTCATTTCCGGCGCCGGCAACGTGGCGCTCTACGCCGCGGAAAAGGCCCGGTCTCTGGGCGCCCGGGTGGTGGCCCTGTCGGACTCCAACGGATACATCCACGACCCGGAGGGGATCGATCTGGACACCGCCAGGCGCATCAAGGAGGTGGAGAGGGGGCGGATAAGGGAGTATGTCTTCGATCACCCGTCGGCGGCCTATGTCGAAGGGTGCGAGGGGATCTGGAGCATACCCTGCGATGTGGCCCTGCCCTGCGCGACGCAGAACGAACTGGATGGGAAGAGCGCGGAACTTCTGGTCAGAAACGGATGCATGGCCGTGGCGGAAGGGGCCAACATGCCCTGCACCCCCGAGGCGGTGAAGGTGTTCCACGACGCCGGTGTGCCCCTGGGGCCCGCCAAGGCCGCCAACGCCGGCGGGGTCGCCACCAGCGCCCTGGAGATGTCCCAGAACTCCATGCGCCTCAGCTGGCCCTTCCAGGAGGTGGACCAGCGCCTTCATCAGATCATGGACAACATCTACTCCCAGTGCTCCCGGGCGGCGGAAGCCCACGGTCTGAAGGGCAACCTGGTGGCGGGAGCGAACATCGCCGGGTTTCTCCGGGTGGCCGACGCTATGATCGCCCAGGGCATCTGAGACGGAGGCCCCTCCCCGGGCGTGGCTGCCCAGGCCGGAGGCTCCCCGGGCGCCTCCGGACTCCGGGAGAGCCGCCCCCGGGAGTGATGCCCGGGAGTGATGCCCCGGGAGTGATGCCCTCGGGAGTGATGCCCTCGGGAGGCTTCATGTTCCCGCAGGGCCGCTCATTTCATGTAGCAGGTCACCTGCTGCTTCATGGAGTCCGCGTGGAGGTAGACGGAGGCGCGGTCCGGCCCTTTCGCGCTTTCCAGGACCCTCACCGTGTCCGCCCAGCGCAGCTCGTCGGGCAGTATCTCCGCGAGCCTGTTGCCGGGGCCGTCAAATATCTCTTTGTTGAAAAAGTTCCCCTGCCGCTCCGGAAATACGGCGAAGTAGAGCATGTCCATCTCCACCAGGTCGTTGAAAAAATGGGTTCCCAGGGACACGTCCGGGACCAGGCCCTCGTGCATGACCGCCAGCTCCACGATGATGGACACGTTCTGAATCTCCTTGAAGCTCACCGGGACCCCCATGGCGGGGGTTGAGGTGCCCCACCTCCCGGGCCCCACCAGCATGGTGACGGAGGAAGGGCCCGCCGGCGGTATCCGGGCGAGCTTTCCCACCAGGCGGGCCACCGCGTACCGGTCCTGTTCCCCCAGCCGGGTATAGGCCTCCGGGGCTATGTAGATGAGCTTGTCCACCCGGGTAGCCATGCTCTGACCCACGATGGGGCCGTCGCTTCTGATGAGGATCTTCTCCCGGGGGATGGAGTCCGGCAGGATCCCCAGGTCTCCGGTCCCCATGAGTTTCACCTTGAAGGGCCGGCACTGCACCAGGTTCACCCGGTAGCCGCCGTCTTCGGAGAAGTTGACGGTGAACTCCGTGTCCACCGGGCACTTGTAGGCCTCCTGCAGAGTGGCGAGCATTTCCCGCATTTCTCCCACGAAGCCGGTTTTCGTGAAAAGACCGTCGAAGGAGAGCCGCAGGGCCGCGGCGGGGGAGATGTTCAGCTCCTCGGCCCGGCGGAGGGCTTCCTCGTCCCTCTGGGCGAACAGGGCCACGAGCCGCTCCGGCAGAAGGGGGAAGATTTTTTTTATCCCGTGGGTGGTCAGCCGGTTCTCCTGCAGGTCCACCACGTCCACGTCCCGCTGGGTGTACCGCAGCGAATCTTCCGCAGATTTCTCCGGCCGCTTCTCCGGCGCGTTCAGGGCCACGATGCGGGTGTAGTCGTCCACGATCCGGTCCACCGCCCGGGTGCCCAGGCCGAAGGCGAGGCGCAGCATTCCCGCCTGGGGGTCTATCGACGAGTCCCAGACGAAGGGGTTGTAGGAAAACCCCACCCCCGCGGCGGGGGGAAAGAAACAGCGGCCGAAGAGGTCCCCGGACACCCTCTGAACCAGAAGCGCCATCTGCTCGTCCTCGTGCAGAAGACCGTGATGCAGGCGGTACATCAGGGCGTCCTCGTCCAGCGAGCTGGCGTAAACGGTCCGGACGGCGGAGAGGAACTCCTCCAGCCGCTGGGCGGGGGTCCCCTGGTTCGCGCAGAAGACGCTTTCATACTTGCCGGAGAAGGCGTTGCCGTAGCTGTCCTCCTGGGTGCTGCTGGACCGGACGATGATGGGCGACTGCCCGAAGTACTCCAGCATCTCCTGGAACTGGACCGTGATGTAGTCCAGGAAATTGCCCCCCAGGATCCTCTGCCGGGCAACCCGGGCCCGGGCCAGGATCTGGTCCATGTCGCCGGTTTTCCTGCGGAGCCACCAGCAGTCGTTCTGGATGATGAAGGTGTAGAAGACATCCGAACCGATGTAGAACGAATCGTGGGTTTCCAGGAACCCGGCCCATTTGGGGGAAGCCCGGTTCAGTATCCGCTGGGCCAGCAGTATCCCCCGGGCCTTTCCCCCCACCAGGCCCGAACCGATGAGCCGCTTCATTATGTGGATGAGAAAGGGGAGGTCGAAGTATTCCCGAGCCAGGGCCACGAAGGGTTTCTGCCG
>JAKQWJ010000281.1 GCA_029562045.1 Spirochaetota bacterium
CCCCGGCCCGAGGCGGCCCTCCTGCCGGCGCCGGCGGCCGATGCCCCGCCGGGAAGGGCTTCAGCGCCGGAGGGGACGCCTGCCCGGCCCGGGCCGGAGGTCCTCTACTGTATGAAGCCCGCCATGCGGGGCACGAACAGGACCAGATCCGGAATGTAGGTGATGAACAGAAGGGCCACGATGTCCGCGGTGATGAAGGGCAGGGCCGCTCTGGAAATCCGCTCCAGGCTGATCCCCGCGATGGGCGCGGCGGTGAAAAGGCAGACCCCCACCGGCGGCGTGCTGAGGCCGATGTTCAGATTGACCAGCATCACCAGGGCGAAGTGCAGGGGGTGCACCCCCAGCTTCACCGCCACCGGCAGCAGGATCGGCGCCAGAAGAATGACGCTGGCCCCGGTCTCCATGATCATCCCCATGAAGAGGAGGAACACGTTCACCAGCAGCAGGAACACGTACTTGTTCCGGGTCATCCCCAGGATCCAGCTCGCGATGGTGGTGGGGACCCTCTCCAGAGCCATGACCTGACCGAAGAGGGCCGCCGTGGCGATGATCAGCAGAATCACCGAAGCGGAGATGGCCGCTTTTTTGAAGCTCTCGATGATATCCCGGAAAGTCAGGGTCCGCAGAATGAACACCCCGGCGATGATGGCATAGAAGCAGGCCACCGAGGCGGCTTCGGTGGGGGTAAAACGCCCGGAGAAGATGCCCCCCACCAGGATGATGGGCATGAGAAGGGCGATGAGAGATTTCCGCGTGATGGTCACTACCTGGTGTATGGAAAGCTTGGTGGTCCGGCGGGGGTGATGATATCGGATCGCATAGATATAGGCCAGGATCATCAGAGCCAGGGCCACCGCCAGCCCCGGGATGAATCCCGCCGCGAAAAGGGCCCCCACGGACTCGCCGGTCATCATGCTGTAGATGACCATGACGATGCTGGGCGGGATGATGGGGCCGATGACGGAGGAGGCCACGGTGACCGCCGCGGCGTAATCCACCGTGTAACCCTCCTTCTCCATGGCCGGGATGAGAACCGAACCCAGGGCTGCGGTGTCGGCCACACCGGATCCGGTGATGCCGGCGAAAAAGACGCTGGCCACGATGTTGACCTGGGCCAGGGCGCCGGGGATTCTGCCCACCAGCACTCCGGAAAACTCGATCAGCGAATCGGTGATCCGGGCGCGGTTCATCAGCTCCCCCGCCAGGATGAAAAAGGGGATGGCCAGAAGCACGAAGCTGTCGGGTCCGGCGTAGAGTTTCTGGCCCAGCATGTCCAGGGAAATATGGCCGATGAAGATATAGTAGTAGAGGGCCGACGCGCCCAGCACGAAGGCGATGGGCACCCCGAGCAGCAAGGTTCCGACAAAAATCAATCCTACGACTCCCATACCCCTCTCCTCACGACCCGATAAGGATCGATTGTATGTCCTTCGCTTTGGCGATCCCCAGGAACCCGTTGAGAAGATGCACCAGCATCATGAACATTCCCAGGGGGAGGCTGAATTTGATGTACATCATGGAAACAGGGATGATGTCGCCGGTCATGTCCCTGGAGGCAACCGCCGCGATGGCGCTGTACACCGTTGCGAACCCCAGAAACAGGAAGACGACGATGTAGGAGATCAGGACCCCGATTTTCGCGGCGGCCGGCGGAAGAGACTGGAGGAGCATGTTGACACCGATGTGCTGTTTCTGTTTGAGGGCCACGCTCCCGCCGATGAAGCAGAGACTGATGAGACACCAGCGGGACAGCTCCTCCGACATGGAAAAACTGTTGCCGATGACCCGGAGAATGACACCGCTGAAAACCAGACAGAACATGACCATCACCAGAAAGGCCGCCAGGGCCAATCCGAACTTCTCCATCCCGTCGCTCACTTTCTTCAAAAAGCCCATGAGATCCCCCCTTTGGCTGCAGACAAAGAAACCGCCCCGGCCCTCGGGCCGGAGCGGCGGGCCTTCGACCCCTGTCTGGTAACTGTCAGTAGCCGAACTGTTTCTCCCCCTGCTTCACCGCGGCGAGAAAATCGTCGATGACCTTGTCGCCGATCTGTTTCCGGAGCCAGTCGTAGGTGGGCATGGATGCCTGCTTGAACTTTTCCAGTTCCGCCGGGCTGGGGGCGTAGATTTCCATGGTAGCCTTCAGTTTGTCGAAGTCCAGGACCCGGGTGGCCAGGGCTTCCGATGCCCGGTCCATGACCTCCCCGTGGTAGGATGCTATTTTGATGGCGTGCTGGTACGGCGCCGGCAGGCGGTTGAAAAACCGGGAGTTGATGAGGACGAGGTTCTCGCTCCAGGTGTGCCCGTCCAGGGTGATGTATTTCTGCACCTCGTACCACTTGTTCGCGGCGATGTTCCAGACCGGGTTTTCCTGCCCGTCCACAACGCCGGTCTGACAGGCGGTATAGATCTCGGCGTGGGCCAGAGGAGTGGCGGAAGCGCCCAGGGCCTGCACCATGTTGACGTAGATCGGCGACTGCATGACCCGGAACTTCAGACCCTTCATGTCCTCGGGGGTGCGGATGGGACGCCGGTTGTTGGTGAAATGCCGGGTCCCGTTCTGGCCCATGGCGAGGATCATCATGCCGGTTTTCTTTTCGAAGTCTGTCTTCAGATCCTGCCAGAACTTGCTCTGATCGAAGACCCACCAGGCCACCTCGTCGGATTTGAACACATAGGGAAGATTGATGACCTGGATGGCCGGATAGATGCTGGCCACCGTCCCGGTGGTGGTGGCCATCTCCAGGCTCCCGGATTTGACCATCTCCATGGAGGTCTTGGCGTCCGCCAGGGACATTCCGGGGTACAGCTCCACCCCGACCTTGCCGTTGGTCAGGGATTCCACCATGTTCTTGAACACCAGCGCGAAGGCGTGCTCCGCCTGGGGAACCACCGCTCCCTGGGGCCAGGTGCTCGAGTCGGTGTAGGAAAATCGGATTCTGAAGTCCGGTTTCACCTTCGTCTGAGCGGACACGGACAGCGCCGCCAGGAAGACCAGGGCGAACACAAAAAGGACTTTCGCGAATTTTTTCATTCCTTCTCCTCCAGAGATTTTATTTGGATGCGAAATGATCCCACAGCTTCCCCGGGCTGTCAACCCGAATCGGTCAATAAACAGCCCCCGGCGCCCTCTCCGGGCCGGCCCTTCATTTTTCCCCTGCAATCCGGTATATTCCGGAGAACCTATGAAAGACTTCCTTCCCGTTTCCCGGGACGACATGGCCCGCCGAGGCTGGGACAGGCTCGATTTCATCTGCATCACCGGAGACGCCTACGTGGACCATCCCTCCTTCGGCATCGCCGTCATCTCCCGCCTTTTAGAAGCGGAAGGCTACCGGGTGGGCGTAATCTCCCGGCCGGACTGGAGAAGCCCCGAGGATTTCAAACGGCTGGGCCGGCCCCGCCTGGCCTTTCTCGTCACCGCCGGAAACATGGACTCCATGGTGTCCAACTACACGGCGGCGAAGAAGCCCCGCCGGAGGGATGTGTACGCCCCCGGTGGAGCCCCCGGGTCCCGGCCGGACAGGGCATCCATCGTCTACTCCGTCCGGGCCCGGGAGGCCTGCAAGGGAGTCCCCATCGTTCTGGGGGGCATCGAAGCCTCCCTCCGGCGGCTGGCCCATTACGACTACTGGGACGACAGGGTCCGGAGGTCGATCCTCCTGGATGCCAAGGCGGACATCCTGGTCTACGGCATGGGGGAGAGACAGATCCGGGAAATCGCCCGCCGCCTGGCGGCGGGCGAAGATCTCCCGGGCATCCCCGGGACGGTGGTCCCCGCCGGAAGCCTTCCGGACAACTGGGGGGGGCTGCTCCTGCCCTCCTTCGAGGAAACCTCCTCGGACCCCCGGGTCTACGCCGGGAGCTATAAAACCCAATACGACAACACCGACCCTTTCCGGGGGCGCCCGCTGGCGGAACCTTATGGTGAAGGCCCCGGGCGGAGGTACCTGCTTCAGTACCCGCCGGCGGCCCCGCTGCCGTCCCCGGAACTGGACCGGGTCTTCGACCTGCCTTATGCCCGGACCGCCCACCCCATGTACGACGCGGCGGGAGGGGTCCCCGCGGTGGAGGAGGTGCGGTTCAGCATCATCGGTTCCCGGGGCTGCTTCGGGTCCTGTTCCTTCTGCGCCCTGAGCTTCCACCAGGGACGGATCGTGCAGGGCCGGGGGAAGGAGTCCATCCTGCAGGAAGCCCGGGAGATCACCCGGGACCGGGATTTCAAGGGCTACATCCACGACCTGGGGGGTCCCACGGCGAACTTCCGCGCCGCCGCCTGCCCCAGGCAGCTCCGGTCCGGCTCCTGTCCGGACAGGGAGTGCCTGTTCCCCTCCCCCTGCGGAAACCTGAAAGTCGACCACCGGGAGTACCTGGAGATTCTCCGGGAACTCCGCTCCCTCCCGGGGGTGAAGAAAGTCTTTATCCGCTCGGGGATCCGGTTCGACTACCTCATGGCGGACCCGGACCCGGCCTTCTTCACCGAACTCTGCGAGCATCACATCTCAGGACAGCTGAAGGTGGCGCCGGAACATGTCTCGGACCGGGTCCTGACGGTCATGGGAAAGCCTCCCCACGGGGTGTACCGGGACTTCGAAAAACGTTACGACCGGGAGAACCGCCGTCTGGGGAAAAAGCAGTACCTGGTTCCCTATTTCATCTCCAGCCACCCCGGCAGCGACCTGGACGCGGCGGTGGAACTGGCGGAGCACTTCCGGGACCGACGCTTCATCCCTGAACAGGTCCAGGACTTCTACCCCACCCCGGGGACCCTGGCGACCTGCATGTACCACACCGGCCTGGATCCCCGGACAGGGAAGCCGGTGTACGTTCCCAAAGAACCCCGGGAAAAGGCGATGCAGCGGGCGCTGATGCATTTCCGCAACCCGAAAAACCACGGCCTCGTGGTGGAAGCCCTGAACCGGGCGGGCAGGGCCGACCTCATCGGTTTCGGCCCCGCCTGCCTGATCCCCCCCCGGTCGGCCGGCCACTCCCCGGATCGCCGAAAAGGGCGGGAAAAGCCGGGGGCCGGTCAAAACCGGAAAAAACCCCGGCCGTCTCCTTGAGAAACAAAGGAAACCGGTGGTAGACTGAGTCATGATCGGCGTGAAGAGCGCGTACCGGAACCTGGTGTGGCTCCTGAAAGGGGTCAAGGTCTTCGCCCTCATTGGGAAGAGCGGCACCGGGAAGAGTTTCCGCGCCAAACTCATCAGCCAGAAGTACGGCATCGAACTCATCATCGACGACGGGCTGCTCATCCGGGACAATAAAATCCTGGCGGGCCGCTCCTCAAAAAAAGAGAAGGCCTACATGGCGGCGGTGAAGACCGCCCTGTACCACGACAAGGCCCACCGCCGGGAGGTCCGCCAGTGCCTGGAACGGCAGAAGTTCAAACGCCTTCTCATCATCGGGACCTCCGAGGGCATGGTGCGGAAAATCGCGGACACCCTGCGGCTGCCGGCCCCCAGCAAGATCATCCAGATCGAGGATGTGGCCACCCAGGACGAGATCCAGACCGCCCTGCACTACCGCAACGTCCACGGACGCCATGTGATACCGGTGCCGTCCATCGAGATCAAGCGGACCGACCCCCGGACCATGGCGGATTCGATCAAGATCTTCCTCCGGCAGCAGTTCGGCATCTCGGGCCGGCCGCAGGTTTTCGAAAAAAGCGTCATCCGGCCGGAGTTCAGCAAGAAGGGGGAGGTCACCATTTCCGAGGCCGCCCTGACCCAGATGATCCTCCACTGCCTTCAGGAGTTTCACAATCAGGTGAAGCTCAAGAAGGTGACGATAAAAAACCAGGCGGGGACCTACCATATCGAGCTTTCCATTTCCATCCCCTACGGGGTGGAACTGATCCCCAGCATCCACGAAATGCAGAAATACATCATCGAGAGCCTCGAGCGTTTTACGGGAATCATGATCCAGGAATTGAACGTGACCATCGACAGTATCACCTGAAACGCCGATAAACGAATGGAGATGGAAAAACGCCGGGAGGGCTTCATGATCAGAAAGATGTTCCCCATCCTCATTCTTCTGCTGGCGGCGCAGGGGGGGGCTTTTGGACAGGACGTGAAGACCTACGAGGCTTCGTCCTCCCATTATCAGGTTGTTTCTGAAATTTCCGCCGCCCATGCCGCGGAGCTGGGCCGATACCTGGACTCCCTGTACGACTATTTCGCCTCCCTTTTCCATTTCGAAGCCCAGCGGGCCGCAACCGGCCTGCGGGTGCGGATTCTGGCGAACAAGGAGCGCTACGACGGGCACCTGAAGTCCCTGATCGATCAGACCCGGGAGGACTTCATCTACCTGCATTACGGAAACCCCGGAAAACGGGAGCTGGTGGGGTACGCCACGGACGAGGAGAACTTCCGGGTATCGCTGAACCATCAGGCTTTCGTCCAGATCTTCCGCTCCTTCGTTTCCAACCCGCCTCTGTGGATCCGGGAAGGCTTCGCGGTCTATTTCGAAAAAATCTCCGTCGACCCCGGATCCCACCGGGCGGTCTATTCCGAAAACCTCGCCTGGCTGGACACCCTGAAGGACCTCGCGGCGGGACAGGGCGACAGGCTCCTTCCGCTGGAGACCGTCCTTTCCCTGACCAACGAAGGGGCCCGGGATAACATCGAGGTTTTCTACCCCCAGGCCTGGGGTCTGGTGTCCTTTCTGATGAACTCCCCGAAAAAGGAGCACAACCGCCTCCTCTGGGATGCCGTCGCGGCCCTCCAGCCCGAGGCTTCCCTGGAGGACAACATCCGGCGGGTTTATGACCGGTCCTTCAAATGGTACGACCAGGACAGTCTCTGCGAGGATTTTTTCGTCTACCTGGAGGGCCGCAGATCCTTCCGCTCCCTGCTCCGGGAGGGCATGGACGCCTATACGGCAGGGCGGCTCGACGAGGCGGAACGGGCCCTCACCGCGGCTGGAGAGATGGAAAAAGACAACTTCATGCCCCCCTATTACCGCGGCCTCATCGAATACGCCCGGAAGAATTATTCCTCCGCCGAGGAACTGTACAAAATCGCGCTGGAAAAGGGAGCCCAGCCCTCCCTCATCTACTACGCCCTGGGAATCAACGCCTACGCCGACAGGAAACCGGAAGAGGCCGTCAGCTACCTGAAAATCGCGGCGGAGATAGACCCGGAGTACCGGGAGAAGGCGGAGGAACTGATGGGCCGGATGGGAGGAAGGTAAGGGCTCCGGTCAGACCGCCGGAGAGGGCCGGGGGCGTCGAGGCCGCCGTCGAGGGCCCCGGGAGCGCGTCTTTTTCCTGCGCAGAAGGTCCGACACGATGCTGTCCACATCCTTGTTCGCCGGCACCAGGGGTTTGACGAAATCCTTTACCAGGACATAGGCGTCCTTGGGGAGCAGGTCCTCCGGGCTCCGGGTCTTTTTCAGGTCCTCGATGAAATCCTTCACCAGCGGAAGGACAAGCCGGGACCGTTCCATGTTCCCTTCGACGGCGGCATCGTGGGCCTCCAGGGTGGCGAAAAACCTGTCCCGGAAACCGTCCCGGCCGTTCTTCAGCATCTCCGCCAGGGCGGGGCAGAAGCTGTTGAGCACTCCGATCTCGTGCATCATCCGGAAAATCGGGGTGGCGGAGCCGGATTGGAGAATCTTGTACAGTTCCTCCGTCAGCCGGGAACTGGACACGGCGTCCAGAAGGGGTGTCTGCCTCCGCATCTTCCGGCGAAGCAGGAAGGGTATCCTGAAATCCAGGGCGGCGGCGTATTTCACCGCCCTCACGATCCGAACGGGATCCTCGGTAAAAATCGTCTTCAGCGGAATCAGCGGCTGGACCAGCCTCCGGCGGATGTCCCGCAGGCCGCCCACATAATCGATGATGATCCCCTCCAGAGGGCAGTAGTACAGGGCGTTCAAGGTGAAGTCCCGCCGCTGCACGTCCTCCTGGATGGTGCCGTAGACGTTGGTCTCCCCCCCCGCATCCAGGGCCCGGAAGGTGGAAACCTCGATGATCTTCTGGTTGAAATAGACATGCACCAGCCGGAACCGCTTGCCGATGATCCGGGAGTTCCGGAACAGACTCTTCAGCCGTCGCGGGTGGGCATCGGTGACCAGGTCGAAGTCCTTGGGGGTCCGCCCCACCAGAAGGTCCCGAACCGCGCCGCCCACCACATAGGCCCTGAAGCCCGCGGATTTCAGCCGTTCGGCGATGCGGACGGCGTCGGGGTCGATCTGGGAGCGGCGGATGGGATGCTCGTCGGGAGTATAAACTTCCGCCCTCTTTCGGGGGGCGCCCTGTACGGAAGCGCTGTAACGAACCAGCAACGATGTAGATCCTGTATTAAAAAATGATATCGTCTTCGATTATAGATTCCGTCGAGGCCTCTGGTCAAGACGCCCGGGCCGGGGGTCCGGGCAGGGGGCCGGCACACTCCCATTTTCACCGATGTTTTCCGGTCCGGGCCGGGTGCCCTGGCAGGGGCCGGCACACTCCCATTTTCACCGATGTTTTCCGGTCCGGGCCAGTTCTTTCAGCCGGGTGAGATCCTCCCGGGAAAAACCCTCCCATTCCATGGGGAAAAAGGAGTTGTTGTGATACAGGGGCTCCTCCCCGATGGGGTACCGGCAGCGCCGGATGCTCTCCTCCCAGAGTCCGGTGCCCGGAACCGGCGAGTACTCCGCCAGCCGGACCCGGACCCCCTCCGCCAGGGCCTTCCGGACGGAGGTCTCCACCTCCCCCGCCCGCTGCCCCGGAAGCCCCGCCAGGATGTAGACCGACAGGGCCTCCCGGGGAAAGCCCGCCTCCGTCAGGGCCGCGACAACGGCGGGAAAGGAGTCGGGTCGGAACTTCGCCCCCCCCGGGCTGTGGGCGGCGTGGAAATCCGGCGAGGAGCTTTCGAAACCCATCCGGATCTCCTGAAACCCCGCCTTCCGCATCAGCGCCGCCGTCTCCCGATCCAGTCCCCGGATATGGACCGCGTTGGGGAGGTAGAACCGCAGGCCCCGTCCCTCCTCCGCGAGCCGGATCATCCGTTCCAGAAAGGCCGGAAACACCCCTCCCGTGCCCGACAGAAGGGCGTCGTCGTAGAAAGCGAAGTTTCCGATCCCCCCCTCCGCCGCCTCCCGGACCCAGGCCGCGGCGGCTTCCGGGTCCCCCGCCTCGAAGCGGGGCGAAAGGCGGCGGGAGGCGCAGTAATCGCAGGCCAGGGGGCAGCCCCGGTTGAGCCGCAGGACCGCCGCGTCCCCCCAGTATGCGGGTTCCGGGGAAGGATTCAGGGGGAAGTCCGCCGTAGGAGCGGGAAAACCCAGGCGGGGCAGGATCTCCGCCAGGCCGCCTCTCCCATCCGCCGCCGACACCTCGTCCGCCTCCGTCGCCCGGGCGCAGTGTTCCGGCATCAGCTCCGCGTAGACCCCCCCCACCACCACCGGGGTCCGGGGAAAAATCTTCCGGGACAGATGGACCGCCTCCACCACCCCGGGATACCAGTAGGTCATGCCGCCGGCCACCAGCACCAGATCCGGCGGGCGGGGGCTTCTCCCCTCTCCGCCGCCCGCCGCTTCGGCCAGGCGCCGGGCCAGGGATTCCGGAACCACGCCGTAGCGGGAGTAGCGGCGGCCCCGGGAGGCCAGACCCTCCGGCGTGGGGACCGGGACCCGGAACATTTTCCCCGTCCCGTCCTCCTTTCTCCGGGGCCTCCCCAGGGCGGCGATGGACAGGGGGTCCCGGTAATCCATGGCGTCCACGAACACCGTATCCCAGCCGTTGTTTCGCAGGAAGCCCTCCACCCGCAGGAGGCCGTAGGGTTTCAGGAAAAGGTCGTAGAGGGCGAAATCGTAGATCGGCGGATTCAGCAGCAGGGCCCGGGGCCGGGAGCCGCAGCTCATCGCAGTCTGACCACGTACAGGAGGTGCTTGGCCCGGGTGAAGGCCACATACATCAGCTCCGGGGTGATGCGATGATGGGGCTCTTCCACCGGGGCGGTATAGTCCAGGACCACTATGGCGATGTCCGTTTCCAGGCCCTTGAACTGGCTGATGGTCCGGTACATCACCGCCTTGCCGCTCCCGGGGATCCCATCGGGCTGCAGGGTGAAGCCTCCGATCTGCGGGAAATACCCGAAGGGAGAATCCCGGAGGGGCACGTTGCACAGCACGGCGATGGACGATGCGGAAAGCCCGTGGGTGGTAACCAGATCCCGGAGCAGATCCCCCACGTGCCGCCGGACCTCTTCGGGGCCGGTAAAGTCAGCCTCCTCCGGCTCCAGACCCCGGATATCCATGGAAAGCGCAGTGGAGCCGTGGCCCGTGGCCCGGACCGCGTAGTTGTGGATCTCCTGGGTGTTGCGAAGGTTCCGTTTCAGGTGAAAAATGAAGTTGCCCAGTCCCCGGTGGGCGATGAGCCGAACCACGGGAAGCTCGGCGATATTTCTGAAGATGGACTGGTTGTCGTCGTAAAAGACGTAAATGGTCCGTTCCTGGGGACTTTTAAAGAAGAAGGTTATGCAGTCGCACCAGTTTTCCTCGAAGTCCTGGGCCTCGTCGATGATGATGGCGTCGTACTGGTCCCGCAGGGTGTATTCCTCGAAGATCTGCAGCAGGGCCCGGGGCAGGCGGTTGGAATAGAACATGCCGTTCAGCCCCTCCTCCCCGCAGACCCGGCAGGGCAGGAGGTGCTCCATCAGGGACAGAAGCTCCTCGTCCAGAAGATCCTCCCGGCGGTACCGTTCGATGAGATCGGTGAAATCCACATCGTCCCGGATCTCCGTCACCGCCCGGAGCAGCGTCTTGATCCCCGACGCGTCGGGTCTGAAGTCCTCCACGTCGAAGGGGTCCTTCCTCCGGCGGGGAACCCGGCGGAAAACCTCCCGGATGAACCGGTGAAAATCGGCGGCCGCCTCCCGGGCGGGCAGGGTAATGGCCTCCGCCAGGACCGACAGGGCGTAGGAATGGAAGGTCACCACCCGCACCCCGGGGAAATCCTTCAGCCTCTCCCGGATATGGTCCTGCAGATTGTTGCTGAAACAGAGAAACAGGACCCGCTTCCCCCGCTCCGCCAGCCGGATGGCCTTCTTCATGGCGATCCAGCTCTTGCCGGTCCCGGCGGCGCCCTGAAAACCCACCCGGTTCTTGTCGTCGAAGAGGTCCAGCAGATAATCCTGGAACTGGTTGATGTTTTCCAGCTCCTCCCTCTGCTTGTGCAGGGCGAAGAGGATGGACCGCGGCAGCTTCATGGACGCGTTGAAGAGGGACAGGAAATTCTCCGCCTCCCGGGGGGACAGGCCGCCGTCCCGCTGGCGCGGCCGGGTGTACCGGAAAAGCTCGTCGATCCAGGCCCGGATCCGGCCCAGATTCCCGGCATGCAGAACGTTGTAGCGGTTCAGATCCTTGTGATGGAAGGATTCGGAAAACGAGGCCTCAGGGAAACAGACCGCCCAGGTGAAAATCCCGGAGAAATACTCGCCGTAGTGGTTCCGGTACAGATCCCGGAAAGCCCATTGGGCGTACCGGGCCTGTTTTACCGGGTCCTTGATCCGGTGGCGCTCGCCGGTGCGGGTAACCGAATACCAGGAATTGTCCAGGCTCTCGATCCGGCCGCCCTTGACCTCCAGGGTGACGAAGCCCCGGGTCATCGAAAAAACGACGAAATCGCATTCGCCCCGGATGTTCCGGTCGCCGGTCCAGGTGACGGAATGAAAAACATGGAAGGAATCGTCCAGCTGCCGGCGCAGTTCCTCGTAAACGAAGATTTCCGCCTCCGACTCGGTGTATTCTCTTTCCAGACTGGGGGGGTGCATGAGCGCCATGGCGATTTTCAGCTTACAGCGGAACCCGGGTGTTGTCAAAGAGATATCCCCATATTAGGATGGCCCATGTCCGAAAAATCCCCCATCGTCATGCATCTTTCCCGGGACGGCCACCATCATTCCGGTGATTTCGGAGACAGTCCCAGCCTTCTGGATTACATCAACACTGCGACGCCCTTCACCCTTCCCGCCCCCTGCGGCGGCAAGGGACGCTGCGGCAAGTGCCGCGTGGTGGTGGTGGAAGGCGAATTTTCCCCCGTCACCGACGGGGAACGGCGGCATCTCTCCCCCCAGGACCTGGCCCGGGGTCTGCGCCTGGCCTGCCTGGTCCGACCCACGGCGGGTCCGGCGCGGGTGGAACTGGAAGGCGAAAGGGCGGGGGTGGGGAACAAGGCG
>JAKQWJ010000284.1 GCA_029562045.1 Spirochaetota bacterium
TAGGCCCGGGTCTCGTCCCGGTTCAGGGCGAATCCCAGGGGGAAGTCGGCGGTGGGAAACCGGGTGCCCACGGGGGCGATCACCCGGCCGTTGTGGAGGACCGCCCGGTGGCCCGAGGGGTCCGGTCCCGCCTTGCGCCAGGCCTCGGGGTCCATCTCCAAGGCCCGGCAGGTGATTCCTCCCTCCGTCCGGGCCACGGGCACGGGGTCCCCGCCCCGGGAGCACCCGATCACCGTGGCCGCGACGACCATCCATCCCGTCCAGTTTCGGCGCCGTTTCCCGTTCATGGCCGTTGTTCCTCAGTGGCGAGGGGCGGGATTTTTCTTCCCCAATAGCGCATGATCCACCATATCATAGGATGCCGCCACTGGAGGCGTGAATTGTCGCTGCCGAAGGCGTGAACCTTCGATGGCGTTCCGGGTTGAGGGATGCGGATCGTCCCGTCCCGTGGCCGGGGGAAAGGAGGCGGGGATGGACTCGGGTTCGAGGGACCACCGGAAGCATCCGCGGTTCGAAACCCGGCTCCTGGCGGTGTTCCGCAGGGACCTGGATCTCGAGGAGACCGATTCCCTGATGACCAACCTGAGCCTCGGCGGAGCCTTCGTGAAGACGCCGAACCTCCTTCCCACGGGGACCGTCACGCACCTTCGCTTCTACGTGGACGAGGAGCAGGCCCCCCTGTCGATCCAGGCGGAGGTGGTCTGGGTCCGCCGCGGTTCCCCCGACGGGGGGGCCTCCCCGCCGCCCGGCATGGGGGTCCGCTTCCTGCACATGTCCCCGGAGGACCACCGGCGCCTGACCCGGTACCTGGCGAGGCTGGTGGAGGAGGACCTCTTCGGACAGGGGGCGGGATGACCGGCGGACTGGGATCGGAAAACGCACCCGGCGGGCTCCATGGGAAGTTCTCCGGGCGGTATGGTATAATTCCCCCTCGACGGTCCGGTGGAGCGGAAGGAGGGGTTTCGTGACAGAGACCGAGAAGCGGGACCTGCGCCAGTCTCCGCGCCTGCAGTACGAGGCGTCGGTCGAACTGGAATCGGACGATCGGTTCTACACGGGATTCTCCCGGAACATCAGCACCGGGGGGCTCTTCATCGCGGTGCCTTCCCCGCCCCCCGTGGGCACCCGGCTGACGGTCCGCTTCCGCCTGCCGACGCTCCAGGACCCGGTGGAGGCCGAGGCGGAGGTCCGCTGGGTCCGGGACGGGTCCGGGGAACTGATGCCGGGCATGGGAGTCCGGTTCCTGTCGCTGCCGGACCGGGTGTCCCAGGCGATAGACCAGTACCTGAAGCAGCACGAGGCGCTGTTCTTCGACGAGTGACGGGCGACCGGAGTGACAGGAGGGGCCGATGGAGGAGGAATCCCGCCAGTCGGGCATCGAGAAGCGGAGATGGCGCCGGGTGTACTTCGCCTTCCTGGTGGAGGCCTCCGACGGGGAACGGGTGTTGCGGGGGCGGTGCCAGCGGGTCTCGGCGTCGGGGATGCACGTGTACCACCCCGAACCCTTCCCCGAGGGGCGGCCCATCCGCCTGCGGTTCGTGCTGCCGGGGCAGCAGGAGGCCCAGGAGGTCGAGGGCCGCGTGCTGTGGTCCAGGGCCGAGGACCCGGACCAGGGGCTGCTGGGGGGCATGATGGTGCTGTTTCCGCGCCTCGCCCCGGACAGCGACAAGGCG
>JAKQWJ010000320.1 GCA_029562045.1 Spirochaetota bacterium
CGCCTTGCACCATCCCCGAAGCGGGGAAGCCCAACTTCACCATCGGCGAGGACGAGATGGAGGTGGGGATGGGCATCCACGGAGAGCCGGGGATCCGGCGGACCCGGCTCCGCCGGGCGGACGAGATCACCGACGAGATGCTGGACCGGATCTTCGCCGATTACGATTACCCCCCCGGAGAGGAGGTGGCGGTTCTGGTCAACGGCCTGGGGGCCACCCCGAAGGAGGAGCTTTACATCGTCTACCGCCGGGCGGCCCGGCGGCTGGCGGACAGGGGCATACCCGTGGCGAAGGTCTATGTGGGGGAGTTCGCCACCTCCATGGAAATGGCGGGCTGCAGCCTGTCCCTCTTCCACCTGGACGGGGAGCTGAAAAAGCTGCTTCTGGAGCCCGCGTCCACGCCCTTTTTCGAACAGGGGGCTTCCCGGTGAAAATCGGCAAGCCCGAAACGGCCCGGGTCTTCTCCCGGCTCCGGTCCATCATGGATGAGAACAGGGAACGGCTCATCCGTCTGGACGCGGAACTGGGGGACGGGGACCTGGGGATCACCATGGCCAAGGCCTTCACCGCTGTGGAAACGCTGTCCGACGAGATCTCCGGCAAGGCCGCCGACCCGGGCCGCATGTTCGCCCTGGCGGGGACGGAGATCGCCAGGTCCGCCCCCTCCACCATGGGGACCCTTCTGGCCTCGGCCTTCATGACCGCGGGCAAGAAAGTCGCCGGCCGGGAAAGCCTGGACGGCGCGGACCTGGCGGATTTCATCGCCGCCCTGGCGGAGGGGATCGCCGGTCTGGGAGCGGCCAGACGGGGGGACAAGACCATCCTGGATGTCCTGTACCCCGCGGCGGAGGCGGCGGCGGGGGCGGCACGCCAGCTCCCCGGCGACCTCCGGGGGGTCATCGCGGCGGCTCTCGCCGCGGCGGAAAAAGGGCTGGAGGACTCGAAGGCCTTCATGGCCGTTCACGGCAGGCCCGGGATCTTCCGGGAGAAGACCATCGGCCTCACCGATCCCGGGGGGGCGACGGGAGTTCTCATCCTGCAGGCCTTCCAGGATGTGATACGCGGCATTTCATCCGAGGAGTGATACATGGTGCATCTCGTCGTAACGACCATCGTCAAAAAGGGAAAGATGGAGGAGTACCTGCGGGAATGTCGGAAGGTGCGGCCTCTGGTCCTGGCGGAGAAGGGCTGTGTGGAGTACACCTTCGTCAGGGACATCCCCTCCCATCTGTCGATCCAGGAGAACATCCATCCCGACCGGGTCGTACTCATCGAAAAGTGGGAAACCATGGAGGACCTGGCGGCCCACGGGAAGGCCCCGCACATGAAGGAGTTCGGCTCTCGGGCCGCGGTGTTGCGGGATTCCATCTCCGCCGTCGTAGCGGAGACGGCGGTCTGAAAATCTGCAGCCCGCGGCCCGCCGCGGTGTTGCGGGATTCCATCTCCGCCGTCGTGGCGGAGACGGCGGTCTGAAAGCCTGAGGCCCGCGGCCCGGGCCGCGGGGACAGTCCCGCCGCGGAGGGCCTCCGAAGGCTCCGGGACTGTCCCCGGAGCCGGTCCCGGGGCCGGACCCCGGCCGCCGGTCGGGACTGGGGATCCGGCCCCGCGGCGGCGGATAATATTGAACTAAGCCCACAGTTTTGATACGCTCCGGGGAACTGGTGAAAGGAAACATCGTATGCAACATTCTCGACGGGTTTTTTGCGGAAGCCTCACGCCGGAGGATGCGGGCCGCAGGGTGACACTGGCCGGCTGGGTGGACGCCTTCCGCGATCACGGCGGCGTCCTGTTCGTCCACCTCCGGGACCGCAGCGGCATCGTTCAGATCGTCTTCAATCCCGAGTCCACTCCGGACGGCGTTTTTCACAGGGCCTCCCTTCTGCGGGCGGAATACTGCATCGCCGTGCAGGGCCGGGTCGACAGGCGGCTTCCGGGAACCGAGAACCCCGGCATCGAGACCGGCTCCATCGAGGTCTTCGTGGACGAGCTGGAGATTCTGTCCGAATCGGAGGCCCTTCCCTTCACGGTGTCGGAAAAGGCCATGACCGCCTTCGGCGCCGGGGCGAAAACCGACCATGTGGCCGAAGACCTCCGGCTCCAGTATCGCTACCTGGACCTGCGCCGCCCCTCCATGCGGGACAACATCATGGCGCGGCACGCCATCTTTCAGCGGCTGCGCCGCCTCCTGGACGGGAAAGGGTTCCTGGAGATCGAAACCCCCGTTCTGACCATAAGCACTCCCGAGGGGGCCCGGGATTACCTGGTCCCCAGCCGGGTGCACCCCGGCAACTTCTACGCCCTTCCCCAGTCGCCCCAGCTCTTCAAGCAGCTTCTCATGATCGGCGGCATGGAGCGGTATTTTCAGTTCGCCCGCTGTTTCCGGGACGAGGACCTGCGGCCGAACCGGCAGCCGGAGTTCACCCAGCTGGACATCGAGGCCTCCTTCATCGACGAGGAGTTCATCTACCAGCTGGTGGAGGAGCTCGCCGTGGAGATGTTTGCCCTGGGGGGGATCACCCTCCCCCGGCCCTTTCCCCGGATGAGCTGGAACGAGGCCATGGAGAAGACCGGCTCGGACCGCCCGGACCTGCGCTTCGGCCTCCTCTTCGAGGACGTCACCTCTATCTTCGCCGACACCGGCTACTCCATCTTCCGCCGGATCCTCCAGGGGGGGGGCCGCATCAAGGGCATCAACATCGCCGGGCAGTCGGAAAAACTGAGCAAGAACGTGCTTCAGAACGAATACGCCAAGGAGATCGCCCCCTCCTTCGGGGCCAGGGGCATGACCTGGATGCGCATGGAGGGGGGAAAGCTCGAGTCCAACATCGTGCAGTTCATGAGCCCCCGGGAGCGGGAGGGGCTCGTCCGCCAGTTCCGGGCGGTGGACGGGGATGTCCTCATCATGGTGGCGGACACCTCTCCGGCTGTCCTGGCCTCCGCCTTGGGCCAGCTGCGTCTCCATCTGGCGAACCGTCTGGGCCTCATCCCCGCCGATCTGTACCGGCCCCTCTGGGTGACGGACTTCCCTCTCTTCGAACCCGCCGAGGGGGGCGGAGTCACCTCCAGCCACCATCCCTTCACCGCCCCTGACCGGACCGATTTCGATCCCGCCGACCGGGACGAGCTCCTGACCCTGCGCTCCCGATCCTACGACCTGGTGATGAACGGCGAGGAGCTGGGGGGCGGGAGCATCCGGATCAGCGACCGGAACCTGCAGCGCCGGATCTTCACCGCCCTGGGCCTCACGGAGGAGGAGATCCAGGCGAAATTCGGCTTTTTCCTCCGGGCCTTCGACTTCGGCGTGCCTCCCCACGGGGGCATCGCCCTGGGGATGGACCGGACGGTCTCGATGATACTGAACACCCCGTCCATCCGGGAGGTCATCGCCTTTCCCAAGAACCGGAGCGCCTACTGCCCCCTGACAGGGGCGCCGTCGACGGTCCGGCGGGAACAGCTCGCCGAACTGGGGCTCCTGGGGGCGGGAAAAAAAGAGGTCCTCCCGGGTCCGGCGGATGGGGAGGACGAGGTGGAGCGGCTCTCCTGGGTGTCCCGGATCCGGGTCCTTCCGGGGGAGCGCCGGGAGATCGAAGAGACCCTGCGGCGGGCGGAGGCTCTGGCCCGGCAGGCGGAGGAGCGGGCCGGGGACGAGGAACCGGTCTTCAGCCCGGCCCCCGCAGCGAACCGTCTGCGGGACGGCGGGGAGGCGCGGACCCCCGACCCGGCGGCGGCGGAAAAACTGCTGAAACTTTCCCCTTCGGTGAAGGGCAATTACTACAAGGTTCCGGGAATACTGGATTGAGGGAGACGACATGGAACCTTTTTTTGTCTACGAAAACTCCGGATCCGAACCCCGGAACGGAGTGACCGACGCCGCCCTCCAGCCCTGCGTCTGTGTGGCGGACCGGCCCTGCGATGCCGGGTCCCCGGCGCTGGAGGGCTACCGTCCCCCCGAGGACGCAGAGGTGGTGAGCCGCCTCCGCAGGGCGGGGATACCCATCCGGGGCGCCGTCGGAATGAGCGAGTTCGGCTTCGGCCTGAGAGGCGGCTCCGCCGGCCGGGCGGCGGCGGCGGGGGCGGCGCAGGCGGAGCTGATGCTGGACCTCACCGGCGAGAGCCGGGCCGCCGCCGCGGCATTGGGACTCTGGGGTTTCAAGGCGGGCTACGGCTCCGTCTCCCGCCGGGGCCTCATCGGGCTCGTCCCGTCCATGGAAGCCCCGGGAATCCTTGCCCGAAACCCGGCAGTCATCCGAAAGGTCCTGCAGGCCCTGTCCGGTCCCGACGGAAAGGACTATTCCCAGCCCGCCGATGAGGAGCCCGATTTCGTCCCTCGGGGCATTGTCCCGGATACAACAGTCATTGGAGTCGTGGCGGAATCTCTGGCGGGCCTGTCGCCGGACGAGCTGGCCGCCTTCCGCTCCGCGGTGGAGGAGCTGCGCCGCCGGGGTTTCCCGATACGGGAACTCTCCCTGCCGGGCTACGAGCTGTTTCCGCTGGTGCACCGCATCGCGGCCTCCGTGGAGGCCTCCTCCAGCGCCGGACGGTACGACTCCGTGCGCTACGGGACGCGGGCCTCTGCCGGTGAGAACTGGAACGAGATGTTCCTCCAGACCCGGGGTGAGGTCTTCGGCCCTCTGATCAAAAGCCTCCTCCTGCAGGGAGCCTATTTCCAGTTCCGGCGTTTCGAGTCCTACCGGGATGCCTGCCGGATCCGCTCCCGGCTTCTGGGGGAACTGCGGGCGCTGGAGGACAGGGCGGATTTTCTTCTCCTCCCCTCCCCCGGCCAGGCCCCCGCAGCCGAACCCGACGACCTGGACGGGCTGTACCGGAGGTTCGCCTCCACCCTCTTCGCCAATGTGGCGGGACTCCCCGCCCTGTATCTCCCCGGGAAGGGCGGCACAGGGGGATGTCAGCTCGCCGCCCCCCGGCTCCAGGGCCCCCGCCTGCTGGAGCTGGGCGAATACCTGGACAATTCCCCCAAAGGAGACTGATCACCATGGAGTTCGAAGCGGTCATCGGCCTGGAAATTCATATCGAACTGAACAGCGCGACAAAGCTCTTCTGCGATTGCCCGAACAATCCCGGAGACCCGCCGAACCTGAACACCTGCCCCGTCTGCCTCTGGCATCCCGGCGCCGTCCCGGGCTTAAGCCGGCAGGCGGTGGAGAAGGCGGCCCTGCTGTGTCTATCCCTGGACGGGGAGCTCCAGGCCAGGAGCGCCTTCGATCAGAAGGTCTACTACTACCCCGATCTGCTCAAGGGCTACCAGCTTTCCCAGGCTCATTTCCCCCTGTGCCGGGGGGGGGGCATCGCGATAACCGACGAGGAGGGAAACACCAGGACCCCCCGGATTCATCATATCCACATGGAAGAGGACGTGGCCAAGCTGATCCATGAGACCGAGGGCCGCAGACCTGTCAGTCTGGTGGATTTCAACCGCGCCGGCGCCCCCCTGGTGGAGATCGTCACCGAGCCGGATTTCCGGACCCCCTTCGAGGCGATGGAGTTCCTGAAGGCTCTGCGGGCCCGGGTGCGGTACAGCGGGGCCTCGGAGTGCAGCATGGAAAAGGGCAGCATGCGGGTGGACGCGAACATCTCCATCCGCCCCCGGGGGACCACGGAGCTCAACCCCAAGGTGGAGGTGAAAAACATGAACTCCATCCGCCACGTGGGGGACGCGGCGGCCCATGAAATTTCCCGCCAGACCGACGCCGTCCTGAGGGGGGAAAAGATCGTCTCCCACACCCGGCTCTGGGATCCGGAAAAAAAGGCCACTCTGCCCATGCGGGCCAAGTTCGAGGGCCCCGTGGTGCCTGACCCGACCCTTCCGGTGGTGGAACTGGACCCCCGTTGGGTCGCGGAGCTGCGGAGCCGCCTGCCCGAGATGCCCGCAGCCCGGGCCCGGCGCTATGTGGAGCGTCATGGATTGCCCGCCGAAGAGGCGGCCTTCCTCAGCGCCGACCCGGACACGGCGGCCTACTTCGACGAGCTGACCCGGGAGGGCGCCCACCCCCGGACGGGGTTCCACTGGATCGCCACCCAGCTCCTTCCGGGACTCCGGGAACGGGGTCTGGAACTGGAGGCATCTCCCGTGTCCCCCCGGCGGCTGGCGGCCCTTCTGGCCCTGCTGGCCCGGGAGGAGATCAACGCCGGGGCG
>JAKQWJ010000330.1 GCA_029562045.1 Spirochaetota bacterium
CTGGATATCTACAACTATCAGGGCCGGATCTGCGTCCATCCCCTCAAGGCCTGGCACCGTTATACCCCGACGATGTTTCTGCCCCACATCACCGAGGGGGACAAATACCTCCCCATCATGAACAGCGTGGATGCCACGCAGCTCTTTTCGTTTCTCGCCCAGAAGAGTTCCGTCAACGCCGAGCGGCACCTGGATTACTGGGACCGGATCTTCCTGCGGGCCCGGGAAGTCCTGGCGGACCCCGAGGCCGTCGTGGAAAAGCAGGAGATGATCGCCCAACTCTCCCGGGTTCTCATTGGCCGGGAACGGCGGATGCTGGCCCTGGCCCGGGACTACTTCACCCTGGAGGACCTGCTGAGCATCAAGGACCGCCTTATCGGCACCGGTTTCATCGGCGGCAAGTCGGTGGGGATGCTCCTGGCGCGCAATATCCTCCGCCGGGACGGGGATTTCGACTGGTCGCGCCATCTCGAACTCCACGACTCCTTCTATATCGGTTCCGACGTCTTCTATTCCTATATCGTTCAGAACGGCTGGTGGAAGATCCTCATGGCCCAGAAGACCAAGGAGGGCTACTTCACCAATGCCCGGGAGTTACAGGCCCGGATGCTCCGGGGCGTCTTCCCGGAGGAGGTCAAGGAGCAGTTCCAGCTCATGCTGGAATATTACGGCCAGTCGCCCATCATCGTTCGCTCCAGCAGCCTCCTCGAGGATGCCTTCGGAAACGCCTTCGCCGGCAAGTACGAGAGCTTCTTCTGCGTCAACCAGGGGACGCCGGAGCAGCGATACGAAGCCCTGGAGGATGCCGTCCGGCACATCTTTGCCAGCACCATGAACGAAGACGCCCTCACCTATCGCCTTCAGCGGGGCCTCGACCAGCACGACGAACAGATGGCCCTCCTGGTGCAGCGCGTCTCCGGATCCCACCGCCGGCATTATTTCTTTCCCGAAGTGGCGGGGGTGGGGCTCTCCTATAACACCTTCGTCTGGAATCAGGGCATGGATCCCCGGGCCGGGATGCTGCGCATCGTCTTCGGCCTGGGCACCCGGGCGGTCAACCGGGTGGAGAACGATTATCCCCGCATCGTCGCCCTCGATGCCCCCCTGGTCAAACCACACGGCGCCCTGGAGGACATCCGCCGCTTTTCCCAGCATGACGTGGATGTCCTGAATCTGGAAGACAACCGCTTTCACTCCCTTTCCCTCTCCCAGGTGGTCGGCGAGGGCCTGGATGCCCGGCTGGACCTGATCGGGGTCCGGGATACGGAGGCGGCGGAGCGCCTCCGGGCCACCGGGCGGAGGGTCCCCGATCTCTGGGTCCTCACCTTCGATGAGTTCATGACGGCCACGCCGTTTACGGAGATCATGTCCCGGATGCTCAAGACCCTGGAAGAGGTTTACTCGTATCCGGTGGATATTGAATTTACCGCCAATTTCAACGCTGAAGGGCGGCTGCAGGTGAACCTCCTCCAGTGCCGGCCCTTCCAGACCAAGGGACAGAACGTGCGGATGGAAATCCCGGGGAAGATCAAGAAACAGCGCCTCCTCCTCCGTCAGGAGGGGAACTTCATGGGAGGCAGCGTCTCCCAGCCCCTAAACAGGATCATCTATATCGACCCCCAGGGCTACGCCCGCCTTTCCCTCTCCGAGAAGTACGACGTCGCCCGGCTGGTCGGACGGCTGAACAAGCTCATCGAAGACCGGGAAAATACGCCCACCGCCCTCTTCGGGCCGGGACG